>JACMKV010000355.1 GCA_014379915.1 Burkholderiales bacterium | reverse complement strand
CAGCGTGAGCGCGGTGATGATTCGCAAATCGGCATTCAGTCTCGCGTTTCTGGGATTGATCACGCTGGCCGGAGTTGGACTGGGCAGCCGTTTGCCGAGTTCGTTCCTGCCTGATGAGGACCAAGGCTACATGCTTATCGCGATGCGGCTTCCGGATGCGGCATCGCTGGAGCGCACCGACGCGGCCGCGCGCAAGATCGAAGAACGCGTCCTGAAGATACCGGGCGTCGCCAGTGTGTTTTCGGTAGCTGGTTACGATCTTCTGAGTAACGTTCAAAACACGTACAACGGAATTGTCTGGGTGATGTTGAAGGATTGGCACGAACGCAAGGCGGATAACGAGCAATACCAAGCGATCCAAGGCGCTATTGCCGGTGTGCTGGCCGAAGTACCCGATGCCTTCGCGTTTCCCTTAAGTCCGCCGGCGATTCCGGGGGTCGGCAATTCCGGAGGATTCACATTTGTGCTGGAAGACCGGTCGGGTGGGAAGCCGGAGGAGTTTGCGAAAAATGTCGCTACTTTTACGTCCGCGGCGGGAAAACGAAAAGAGCTGACCGGTATCAGTTCGGCCTTCCTGCCGAACGTGCCGCAGCTCTACGTCGATGTCGATCGCGAGAAGGCTGCCCGCCAGGGTGTCCAGATCAGCGATATTTACAACACGCTGCAAACGTTCATGGGCGGCTATCTGGTGAACTATTTCAATCGCTTCGGCCGACAGTGGCAAGTGTACGTGGCGGCGGAAGGAGAATACCGCACCAAGACTGAAGATGTCGATCAGTTCTTCGTGAAGAACTCGGCCGGGACGATGGTGCCGTTGAGCGCGCTAACAACGATGGAACGCCGCACGGGTCCGGAATTCAACTTCCGCTACAACGAATACCGGGCCACGCAAATCTTTGGATCCTCGGCCCCCGGATACAGCTCCGGGCAAGCTATCGCCGCCTTGGAGGAAGTCTTTAAAGAAACAATGCCCGCGCAGATGGCATTTGACTACACGGGCATGTCGTTCCAGGAAAAGAAAGCGGCGGCGGGAATTCCACCCGCGGCGATCTACGGGATCTCAATCCTATTCGTCTTCCTGATTCTAGCGGCGCAATATGAGAGCTGGTCCCTGCCCTTCAGTGTGCTGCTGGTTACGCCGGTTGCTGTACTGGGCGCGTATCTCGCGCTCTGGCTGCGCGGTTTTGAGAACAACGTCTATGCCCAGATCGGGCTGGTCATGTTGATCGGGATGTCGGCGAAGAATGCGATCCTCATCGTCGAGTTCGCAAAGCTCGAGTACGAGAAGGGCAAGACCGCGGCTGACGCTGCCCTGATTGCCGCGCGGCTGCGGCTGCGGCCGATTCTGATGACAGCATTCGCCTTCATTTTGGGTTGCATACCCCTGTGGACGGCGAGCGGATCGGGCGCTTTGTCGCGCCGCATCCTGGGCACCGTTGTGATCGGGGGAACGCTCGCTGCCACAATGATCGCAATCTTCCTGATTCCGGTTACGTTCGTGGTGGTCGAGAAGTTGTCGGCTCGATTTGCGCGGAAGCGAGAGGTATTGCCGCTTGCGCACGAAGGAGAGCCCGCGTGAGGAAGCACCTAGTCTTAGCAGCCTTGATTCTCATTCAAGTTGGATGCACATTCGGTCCGAAACATATGCGGCCCGACGCAGCGTCGCCTGCCATCTATCGCGGCTCGATGGAGACGACAGCAACCTCTGAGTCGCTGGGCGATGCGAAATGGTGGACTGTGTTCCAGGATGAGGAGTTGCAAAAGTTGGTTCGGTCCGCCCTGACAGAGAACCTCGATCTGAAGATCGCGGCGGCGCGGATCGAGCAGGCGCAAGCCCAACTCGGCATCACGCGCGCCGATCAATTTCCAACAATCGGCGCCAATGGCGGAGCCTCCAGACAACGCAGTCCCAGCAACCCCGTGTTCCCGGCGTTTGAAGCTAACATCAGCCAGCTCGGACTGTCGTCGGTATGGCAGCTGGATTTTTGGGGTCGCTACCGCAAGGCTACCGAAGCGGCCCGCGCCAATCTTGCCTCCAGCGAGTGGGGACGCAAGGCCGTGGTGGCGACCCTGGTGTCGAATCTGGCGACCGCCTACTTTCAACTGCGGGAGCTCGATCTCGAACTCGAAGTTTCGAAAGGAACGCTGGCCGCGCGTCGAGAATCTCTCGGTTTGACCAGGACACTCGAAGAGGGCGGCGCTATCTCCAGGGTGGACGTACATCAGGCGGAGATACTGGTCGAGCAGGCGGCTCGGCAAATACCGGATCTGGAGAAGCGAATTGAGCAGCAGGAGAATTTGATCGGCATCCTTCTAGGACGAAATCCCGACGCGGTGACAAGAGGGCTCAAACTCACCGATCAGGTTATGCCGCCGTCGATTCCGCCAGGTCTCCCTTCAACGCTGTTGGAGCGGCGGCCCGACATACGCCAAGCCGAGTGGCGGCTTGCTTCCGCGAACGCGCGGATCGGTGTGGCGAAGGCAGCGTATTTTCCGCAAATTTCTTTGACTGGCGCGGTGGGCTTTCAGGCGTACTCCATGACAGGCCTGTTCGATTCCCAGGTCTTTAATGCGGGCACCGGACTGACTCAGCCCATTTTCGAGTTCGGACGGTTGAGATCTAACGTTAGGTTGACCGAAGCACAAAAACAAGAGTTGGTTTTGACGTACCGCCAAGCCGTTCAGCAAGCCTTTCGCGAAGTCTCGGACGCATTGGTTTCGGTGCGCAAGAATCGCGAGTATCGCGAACGGCAACAGTCGCTACAAGCGGCCGCTCGAAGCGCCGCGGATCTTTCGGCGGTTCGCTATAAAGGCGGGGCAACCAGCTATTTGGAAGTCTTGCAAAGCGAGACGGACCTGTTCGATGCCGAGATTGGGCTGGCGCGGGCGCAGCTCAATGAGCGCTTGGCGGTGGTTCAGGTTTACAACGCGCTAGGTGGCGGCTGGCAGTAGCTCGGAAATCGGCATTCCCGCTAAAATCTGAAGGAGCAAGACGATGAAACTGGAGCGCGTGGTTACCAATCCTGACAACTATGAGCCGTTCCTGCTGTCGCAGGGGATCAAGTTCGGCAACCTGCTCTTCATCTCGGGCCAAGCCGGTGCCGGTGCGGATGCCAAGATCGTCGAAGGTGGCTTCCGTGCGCAGGGAGAGCAGGCGTTCGCAAACCTGCGTCGCGCGCTTGAGGCTGGGGGATCGAGCCTCAACGACGTCATCAAGGTGACGATCTTCATCACCGACATGAGCAACTTCAAGGAGGTCGTCGAACTCCGTCGGCGGTTCTTCTCGGAGCCGTATCCGGCCGACACGATCGCCGAGGTGAAGGCGCTCTACGACCCTGAGGTCATGATTGAGATCGAGGCAATCGCCGCGGTCCGCGATAGCCAGGTGAAGTGAGATGTCCATCACGTCAAATCTCGGGGAGCCGCTCCGCACCGCCGCTAGTGCCTGGTCGAGACCGGGCCGATCTTGGTGGGTTCTCGAAAAAGTTGATCGGGATGAGGCCGAAGATGACGGGTATTACTTCGCTCGACCGCTGGACAATGAGGGCGCGTACGCCGATTACCATGTGGAGCTCGCAGCGAGACGGACCTGTTCGATGCCGATATTGGGCTTGCGCAGGCGCAACTCAATGAGCGCTTGGCGGTGGTTCAGGTTTACAACGCACTGGGTGGCGGCCGGCAGTAGCTTGGAAACCGGCATTCCCGCAATAATCAGATAGGAGCAAAACAATGGCCAAACGTGATGCGATCTTCCCT
>JACMKV010000354.1 GCA_014379915.1 Burkholderiales bacterium | reverse complement strand
CCGTGACTGGGCGATCGAACACATCGCCGGTACGGCCGTCGTGCAATTGCACCTGGCCCGAACGCGGCAGGTCGGCGAGCTCGAGCATGTCCTTGATCTCGCTTTCGGTAGCGCCGTCGAACACCGGCGTCGCGAATGGCACGCCCTGTTTGAGGTTGAATGCGAGATGCAGCACTTCTTCGTCGGATAACGATGCCAGATCCTCAGGCGTCCCGCTGGAGTTGTAGATCTGGGTCAGCAGTTTGCGGACATCCGCGACCTTGGTTTGCGCTGCCAGCATGTCGCCGATTTTCCGGCCCAAACCTTTGGACGCCCAGCCCAGATGCGTTTCCAGAATCTGGCCGACGTTCATCCGCGACGGCACGCCGAGCGGATTCAGCACGATGTCCATCGGCGTGCCGTCTTCCATGTATGGCATGTCCTCGACCGGCACGATTTTAGAGATCACGCCCTTGTTGCCGTGGCGTCCGGCCATCTTGTCGCCAGGCTGCAGGCGGCGTTTGACGGCGACATAAACCTTGACCATTTTCTGCACGCCCGGCGGCAGCTCATCGCCGCTCGTGAGCTTCTTTTTCTTCTCTTCGAACGCGGCGTCGAAATCGACGCGCTTCTGCGCAATACCGTCCTTCAACTGCTCGAGTTGACGGCTGGATTCATCGTTGGCGAGGCGAATATCAAACCAGCTGTGGCGCTCGACGTCCGCCAGGTAGGTCTTGGTGATTTTGCTGCCCTTGGCGATTCGCTTCGGCCCGCCGTTCACCGTTTTTCCGACAAGCAGGCGCTCGATGCGGCCGAAGGCATCGTTTTCGACGATGCGCATCTGGTCGGCCAGGTCTTTCTTGTAGCGCTTCAGTTCGTCGTCGATGATCTGCTTGGCGCGCTTGTCGCGCTCTATGCCTTCGCGCGTGAACACTTGCACATCGATGACCGTACCCGACATCCCGGAAGGAACGCGCAAGCTCGTATCTTTTACGTCGGACGCCTTCTCGCCAAAAATCGCGCGAAGCAGCTTTTCCTCCGGCGTAAGCTGCGTTTCACCTTTCGGCGTCACCTTGCCGACCAGTACATCGCCGGCCTCTACTTCAGCGCCGATATAAATGATGCCCGATTCGTCAAGTCGGCCGAGCATAGTCTCGGACAAGTTGGAAATGTCGCGCGTGATCTCTTCGGCGCCGAGCTTGGTGTCGCGCGCCACGATCTGCAGCTCTTCGATGTGAATCGAGGTGAACCGGTCTTCGGCGACGATGCGCTCCGAGATCAGGATCGAATCCTCAAAGTTGTAGCCGTTCCACGGCATGAACGCGACCAGCAGATTCTGCCCGAGCGCGAGTTCACCCATGTCCGTCGAAGCGCCGTCCGCTACGACGTCGCCTCTGGCGAGGACGTCGCCAACCCTGACCAGCGGACGCTGATTGATATTGGTGTTCTGATTCGAGCGCGTGTATTTGATCAGGTTGTATATATCGACGCCCGCTTCACCGGCCACGGTCTCCTCATCGCGTACGCGAACGACGATACGTCCGGCGTCGACATAGTCGACGGACCCGCCGCGTAAAGCCTGGACAGCAGTTCCCGAATCGATCGCAACGGTGCGCTCGATGCCGGTGCCGACCAGAGGTTTCTCTGCGCGCAGGCAAGGCACTGCCTGGCGCTGCATGTTCGAACCCATCAGGGCGCGATTCGCATCGTCGTGCTCGAGGAACGGGATCAACGAAGCCGCAACCGACACGATCTGCGATGGCGCAACGTCCATGTACTCGATGCGATCAGGCGTCGACAGCTCAAACTCGTTGCGATGCCGGCACGAAACAATCTCGTCAGTGAACCTGCCGTTCTGGTCGAGCGCGGCGTTGGCCTGCGCAATCACGAACTGCCCTTCCTCGATGGCAGACAGGTAATCGATATTGTCGGTGACCTGACCAGTGTCGACTCTGCGATACGGCGTTTCCATAAAGCCGTACTCGTTGGTACGCGCATACAGTGCGAGCGAATTGATCAGACCGATATTCGGACCTTCCGGTGTTTCAATCGGACAGACGCGGCCGTAGTGCGTCGGATGCACGTCGCGAACTTCGAAACCGGCACGCTCGCGCGTCAAGCCGCCGGGCCCGAGCGCCGAGACGCGGCGCTTGTGGGTAATCTCGGACAGCGGGTTGGTCTGATCCATGAACTGGCTCAACTGGCTTGAACCGAAAAATTCGCGGATTGCGGCCGAAACCGGTTTGGCGTTGATCAGATCATGCGGCATCAGGTTTTCCGACTCGGCTTGCGAGAGACGTTCCTTGACCGCGCGTTCGACGCGCACCAATCCCGAACGAAACTGGTTCTCCGCCAACTCTCCAACCGAACGCACGCGCCGATTGCCGAGATGATCGATGTCATCGATCTCGCCGCGGCCATTGCGCAGTTCGACCAGAATCTTGATGACCGCCGTGATATCTTCGTTCGACAATGTTCCGGCCCCGGTCAGCTCGGCGCGACCGACGCGTCGGTTGAATTTCATGCGACCGACCGCCGACAGGTGATAGCGCTCCTCGGCATAGAACAGCCCTTTGAACAGCGCCCGCACTGCATCTTCGGTCGGCGGTTCGCCGGGCCGCATCATGCGATAGATCGCGACCTGCGCGGCCATCTGGTCGGTCGTCTCATCGATGCGCAGCGTTTGCGAGATGTACGCGCCCTGGTCGAGGTCATTCGTGTAGATCGTGTTGAACTGGCCGACCTCGGCGTCCTGCAGCTTGCTCAGCACCTGTTCGGTGATCTCGTCGTTAGCGGCGGCGATGATCTCGCCCGACTCCTTGTCGATCACGTTGTGGGCAAGGACGCGGCCGATCAGAAAATCGTCCGGCACGGTAATTTTTTTGATGCCGGCCTGCTCTAGATCGCGCACGTGCTTGACGGTAATGCGCTTGTCTTTGGCGACGATCAGCTTGCCGGTTTTGGTGCTGATATCGAAGCGCGCGATTTCGCCGCGCATGCGCTCGGGAACAAGCTCGAACTGCGTCGTCTTCTTGCTGAGATGAAAAGTATCGAACGCGAAAAATTCCTTGAGGATCTGCTCCAGCGTGTAGCCGATAGCTTTCAGCAGTATCGTGACCGGCATCTTGCGTCGGCGGTCGACGCGGAAGTACAAATAATCTTTCGGGTCGTATTCGAAATCGAGCCACGAGCCGCGATACGGAATGATGCGCGCCGAAAACAGCAGCTTCCCCGACGAATGCGTCTTGCCGCGGTCGTGCTCGAAAAACACGCCGGGCGAGCGGTGCAGCTGCGAGACGATCACGCGCTCGGTGCCATTGATGACGAACGAACCGGTATTCGTCATCAACGGAATTTCGCCCATATAGACTTCCTGCTCCTTGACCTCTTTTACCGTCGGCTTGCTCGCCTCCCGATCCATGATCGTCAAGCGCACCTGGGCGCGCAGCGGACTTGCGTAAGTCAGGCCGCGCTGCTGGCATTCCTTGACATCGAATGGCGGCGTGCCGAGAAAGAAGCTGACGAAATCCAGCCGCGCGTTGCCGGAATGGCTGGAAATTGGAAAAATCGACTGAAAAGCGGCCTGCAGACCCTGCGGAGCCCGTTTGTCGGGCGCAACGCCGGCCTGCAAAAAGGCTGCATAAGACTCGAGCTGGGTGGCAAGAAGAAACGGCACCGGCAGTACGCTTGCGCGCTTGGCGAAACTTTTGCGGATGCGTTTTTTCTCGGTAAAAGAATAGCTCATAGTCGCTCCATCGCTTCAGAAAGTGGGGGCTTGCGGTGCGCAGGACGGCGGAAAACCGGGGGTGAAGGGATTAGTACGCTTTTTGGCTGAAAAATTCCATGCAAGCGCTGCTCGTTCCCGCGTTTGCTCGTGTCGGGGATCAGACGACATTGGGCGACGCCGTCCGCTCGCGGACTCCACTCTCCGCTTGCGTCGCCTGCAGACAAGCAACCCGCGCGAGCCGCCTGTCTGTTTGCTGACAACTTCGATTATTTGACTTCAGCGGTCGCGCCGGCTTCGGTCAACTGCTTCTGGATCGCTTCGGCATCGGCCTTTGGAATACCTTCCTTGACCGACTTCGGCGCACTATCAACCAGGTCCTTGGCTTCTTTCAAACCCAGTCCGGTAATGGCGCGAACAACCTTGATCACGTTGACCTTGCTTTCGCCGACCGCAGTCAAGAGTACTGTGAACTCGGTTTTTTCCTCGGCCGCAGGGGCAGCTGCCCCTGCGGCCGGCGCCGCAGCTGCTACTGCGGCCGCTGCCGAGACGCCGAATTTTTCTTCCATATCCTTGATCAGCGACGAAAGTTCGAGCACCGTCAGGTTGCCGATTGCATCCAAAATATCTGCTTTGGCTAAAGCCATGATTTTCTCCTGGGAATTACTGTGAAAGGCAGTAGGAAAGGCGCCGCGTCGAATCCTTGCTAGGCGGCAGCCTGTTCGGTTGATTGTTCGGTTGTCTGCTTGCTGTCGCGCAGTGCCGCTGCAGTGCGCACGAATCTGCCGGGGACTTCGTTCAGCGTCCGCACGAATTTCCCGATCGGCGCCTTCATGGTTCCCATCAGCAGGGCGAGCAACCGATCGCGGCTCGGCAAGCCTGCCAGATTCGCGACATCCTTCGCGTTCATGACCGAGCCCGGCATGGCGCCCGCCTTGATCACAAATTTCTCGTTGCTGCCCTTCGCGAAGTCATGCAGCACCTTGGCGACCGCGACCGGGTCGCTCGACATGCCGTAGGCCAGCGGTCCGACCATGTGATCGGCGAGCCCGGCAAACGGCGTATCGGCAACGGCACGGCGCGCGAGAGTATTTTTCAAGACACGAAAATAGACGCCCGAGCTGCGCGCTTTAGCTCGCAACGCCGTTATTTCGCCGACCTGCAAATGACGGTATTCGGCGACGACGATTGCTTGCGCGCCTGCGACTTCGGCACTGACTTCGGCGACGACCGATTTTTTTTGTTCCAGATTTAAAGCCAAGGTCGATCTCCTTATTATAGGAATGATGGATCAGGGATGAACCACTTCGAGCCCAACTTCGCACTCTTCGCCTTCACCCTTCGCCTTCATCCTTCGAACAACAGGCGACCTTGAGTCAGGAGAAATCCTGGGTTCGGGTGCCGCCATCTGCGTAGGCATCAGGAGACTTGGGGACCAGCAAATCAGTCCTCGGGCCATTCCGTCAATTAAACCTTGCGGTCCCTACGGTCTTTGATAACCCCGACCGGCGCTGTCATCTGCCGACCGGTCGGGCCCAAAGCCATGCTCCGCTTGTTTGCGAAGCTGCGTCCCCGCGAAGCGAGGACCTATTACAAAATACCGCATCGCCTTTTTAACAGGCTGTAAAGGAGGCGGATTGTTAACGTTGTTGCTGCTGATGCGCTGCAAAGCTCGCGGTATCGACTCTGACGCCGCCACCCATCGTGCTCGACAAAGCGATCTTGCGCAGGTAAATGCCCTTGGAAGTTGCCGGCTTGGCTTTATTCACCGCATCGACCAGCGCGAGCAGGTTTTCCTGCAACGCGTCGACTGAAAAAGATGCGCGGCCGATCGCGCATTGGATGATTCCAGCCTTGTCCGTACGATATTGCACTTGGCCGGCCTTCGCGTTTCGGACCGCGGCCGCGACGTCCGGGGTCACCGTACCGACCTTCGGATTCGGCATCAAACCACGCGGCCCGAGAATCTGGCCAAGGCCGCCGACTACGCGCATGGTGTCCGGGCTGGCGATGGCGACGTCGAAATCGATGTTGCCGGCCCTGATCTGCTCGGCCAGGTCTTCCAGGCCAACGATGTCGGCGCCCGCGGCTTTCGCCTTTTGGGCGTTTTCACCTTGCGCGAACACGGCGACACGCACGCTTTTTCCAGTGCCTTTCGGCAGCACGACAGCCCCGCGCACCAACTGGTCGGACTTCTTCGCATCGATACCGAGGTTGATCGCCACGTCGACCGATTCATCGAATTTGGCGGTGGCGTTTTCCTTGACCAGCTTCAGCGCGTCGGCAACCCCGTAGGTTTGGTTGCGGTCAATCTTCTTCTGAATCGCGGCAAAGCGTTTCGATATTTTGGCCATGTCAGATCCCCTCTACTTCTATGCCCATGCTGCGCGCGCTGCCGGCTATCGTGCGCACTGCCGCGTCCATATCGCTGGCGGTCAGATCGGGTTGCTTGGCCTTGGCGATCTGCTCGGCCTGTGCGCGCGTCAGCTTGCCGACCTTGTCGGTATGCGGACGAGGGCTGCCCTTCTGTATCCCGGCGGCCTTCTTGATCAGTACGGTCGCCGGCGGCGTCTTCATAATGAAACTGAAGGTCTTGTCTGCGAACGCGGTAATCACCACAGGGATCGGCAAACCGGCTTCCATGCCCTGCGTTTGCGCGTTGAACGCCTTGCAGAATTCCATGATGTTCAAGCCGCGCTGACCGAGCGCCGGCCCGATCGGCGGGCTCGGATTGGCCTTGCCGGCCGGGACTTGCAACTTGATGTAACCGAGGATTTTCTTTGCCACGTTGTTGCTCCTTAATGTGAGTCCAAACGCGCCTTCAGCCTTTGCCTACCCGCGCTCCTCTTGCGACGTATTAAGCGACGGGCTGTTTTCGGTCGACTTAATACGGCGACTTAGAACGACACGCCAGTGTCTGTTCTAAGCCTTCTCGACCTGCCCGAAATCGAGTTCGACGGGCGTCGATCGCCCGAAAATCGAAACCGACACGCGTATCTTGCTCTTGTCGTAATTGACGTCTTCGACGTTGCCGTGGAAATCAGTGAATGGACCTTCCTTGACGCGTACCGCTTCGCCGACTTCGAACAGCACTTTCGGCTTTGGCTTTTCGACGCCTTCCCGAATCTGATGCAGGATGTTCTGCACTTCCTTGGCCGAGATCGGCGTCGGTTTCATCGCCGAACCGCCGATGAAACCGGTGACTTTCGGCGTGCTCTTGACCAGATGCCAGGTCTCATCGGTCATTTCCATTTCGACCAGCACGTAGCCGGGGAAAAACTTGCGTTCGGAAATGCTTTTCTGACCGCTTTTCATCTCAACGACTTCTTCGACGGGTACCAGGATCTGACCAAATTTATCCTGCATACCGGCGCGCTGAATGCGGTCGAGCAGCGTGCGCTGCACACTCTTTTCGAATCCGGAATAAGCGTGAACTACGTACCAGCGGATCATGCGCCCCCTCGCCCCATCAACATTTCAACCGCCCACAACAACGAGGCATCGACGATCCAAAGGAAAATCGCCATCACGAGCACGAATAAAAACACGATGCCGGTGGTCTGGATCGTCTCCTTGCGAGTCGGCCAGACAACCTTTTTGGTTTCTTCGACGGAATCCCTGGCGAACGCAAAAAACTGCTTGCCCGGCGCTGTAGTCCAGCCGACAGCTGCGCCGAGCACCAGGCCGCCGAGCACCGACAGGACGCGAATGATGGTCGGACTTCCGTCCAGATAGTAATAGCCGGCAATGCCGGCAATGACGAGGAGCGCTGCGATGACCAGCTTGATCTTGTCTGCCATTACGTTTCCAACTACCTCACTGATTCCGATTCACTGCGCTTGCTACCACCGGCTTGCTGACTCCACAAGGCATGGAGGCTAAGCACTGTTCGGTGGCAGGCCAGGAGGGTGTCGAACCCCCAACCTTCGGTTTTGGAGACCGACGCTCTGCCAATTGAGCTACTGGCCTGTAAATTAGGATCTAGCTGTTAGGATTGAGGATTGAGTGAGGTCGGCGATTCGCTCGTCAACGAACACTCCTTTATGTCGCTCGATCCTCAGTCCTGAATCCTCAATCCTGCTACTCAATCACCTTCGCCACCACCCCCGCCCCCACTGTCCTGCCGCCTTCGCGGATGGCGAAGCGCAGGCCTTCTTCCATGGCGATCGGGTTGATCAGTTGCACGGTGACGGAAACGTTGTCGCCGGGCATGACCATTTCGG
>JACMKV010000353.1 GCA_014379915.1 Burkholderiales bacterium | reverse complement strand
GTTGCGCGCCTTGCCTGCGCTGCAGACCGCGAACATCGAAGCGTTCGGCGCGGCGATCACAGAATTGCAGCAAGTCATTGGCGATCATTTCGCGCCGGTTCAGGGCGGGCGTTACGCCAGCCCTCGCGTCGCCGAAGCGCTGGCCTGGTTTGCCGGTCGCGGCGCGGCTGGCGTCGGCCAGAGTTCGTGGGGGCCGACCGGCTTCGTCATCGTCGAAGGCGAAGAGCGCGCGCGGGTTCTGTTGGACGCCGCACGCGCCCATTGGAATGGAAACACGGGGAAGGGAAATACGGCGCTGCGTTTCGCGGTTTGCGAAGGCCGCAATCGCGGCGGCGAGGTATGGGTGGGGGAAGCGCGCGCGCAGAATGCTGTTCAATTACGCGTGAACTCGATGCGGTTCAATTCGCCAATTTGGGGCGCCTGACGGCTGCTGTCGCTGTCTGCGCGCCGCGTGCAAATTAAACACCGTCAGATAAATGGAAAAACGTTTTCTGCTGCACATGATGACGCCGACTCGCAACGTCAGCCCGTTCGATGTGAACATGGCTTACGACGCAGGGTATGACGCCATTACCTCCTACACCGAAGTCACGCTCGACCAGGTCCAGGGCCTGACCCAGGATGCGATTTTTTCGCGCGGCCCGAAAGGTGTGAAGCGTACCGGCATTTTCATCGGCGGGCGCGAAATCGGTATGGCAGCCGATATGCTCGATGCCGCGCGAAATTCGATGGTTCCGCCGTTCGAGGTTTCGGTGTTCGCCGATCCCAGCGGCGCGTTCACGACGGCGGCGGCGATGGTAGCCTGTGTCGAGCGCCAGTTGAAAGACAAGCACCAGCTCGATCTCAAAGGTTGCAAGGTACTGATTCTCGGCGGCACCGGCCCGGTTGGCCTGGCGGCCTCTGTGCTGGCATCCTCGGCAGGCAGCAAGGTCATGGTCGCAAGCCATAGCAGCGCCAACCGCGCGCGTGTCGCGGCTGAAACCTGCAACGCGCGTTATGGCGTCGAAACGATGCCGGCCGACGCCAGTTCTGTCGCGCAGAAGTCCGAGTTGATCAAGACTATAGACGTCGTCATGGCGACCGCCAAGGCCGGCGTTGAGGTCCTGAGCGCGGATGAACTCAGTCTTGCGAAAAAACTGCTGGTCGCGGCCGATATTAATGCGGTGCCGCCGGCGGGTATCGCGGGTATCGGCCTGATGGACGACGGTGTAAAAATCAGCGCGGGATCGGGCAAGGCGGTCGGTATCGGCGCGCTCGCCATCGGCAACGTCAAGTATCAGGTGCAGCGCGGTCTGCTCGAGACAATGCTCGAAGCGGAAACCCCGTTGTATCTCGATTTTCGTGATGCGTTCGCGGCGGCGCGGGAATACGTCGGTGTTATTGATCGCCGCACTGGCAAGTAGAGCGCTCGCGCAATCCGCGCATCGCGTGGGTATCGCGGTTGTCGCACTCGATTTGTTCGACGATCTCGATACGCGGCGCTACGCGCACGCGACAAAAAAAATTGCGCCGCGAGCCGACGGCGAATACGGGTTCGACGCCGAAGATTTGCTGCGCGCCGCGGACACGCTGTGCCCGTGCGAGCAGTGCACGGGTCTGGTAGTGGGCGCCGGTTTCGAAGATTGTCCCGACCTTCTGGCGCGGCTGTCGCGCGGCCGCAAGCTATATGGCGATTCGCCGGAGACGGTCGCCCGGCTGAAACACCCGGCTTCCTTTTTCGGTTTGCTCGATGGTCTGGGAGTTCCCCATCCAGCGATTGCCTTCGACGCGCCGGACGATCTCGAAGGCTGGCTGATCAAGCGCTGCGGCGGCAGCGGCGGCGGCCATGTGACGACGGCGACGGAAACTCCGGTATCCGTCGGCTCGTATTATTCCGGCGCCCATTACTACCAGCGGTTGACGCTCGGACGTTCGGTATCGGTACTGTTTCTGGCGGATGGAAAACGCGCCTCTGTCGTCGGCTTCAATCAGCAATGGAAAGCGCATCGTGCCTCAAGCGGCGCCCAAACCAGTGCCGCAACTGGCGCCGCCGCAACCAGCGCCACAGCTCACGCCGCACCCTATGCCGCTGCAACCTATGTCTATGGCGGCGCCATCAATCGCGTGATGCTTGGACAAGGTTTGCAAAGCGAAATCGCCGATCGGCTCGATCGTCTGGTCGCCGAAACCGGCATGGTCGGTCTGAACGGCATGGATTTTCTGCTGACCGCTGAGGCGGGCGGCGTTGGCGGCGATGACTACAGCGTGCTCGAAATCAATCCGCGCCCGCCCGCCACGCTGGATCTGTACGACCCCGATTTCCCGTTGTTTCAGTGGCATTTGCGCGCGTGCTGCGGCGAGCTTCCGCCGAAGCGGCCGCCGGTCCAACTGCCGGTTGCGGTTCGCGCCCACGCCATCGTCTATGCGCAAAACGATCTAATGATCGCGCCGGATACGCACTTTGCGCCGTGGTGCAGCGACATCGCCCCGCCGGGCAGCGTAATCGTGCGCGGCGCACCGGTGTGCACCGTCCACGCCGAAGGCCGCGAGCCCAATTCAGTCATGCGTTCGTTGCGTGCGCGTGAGCAACTGGTCGATATCGCACTATGGAAAAAGGTAGCATGAACAATCCACTTGAATCGAAGCACGGCGTCAAAGAAGCAAGCAAGTCAGAAGCGAGCGAAACGCAGGCGCAGCCCAGCGTCAATACACTGGCCGCGCCGCTGGTTTCCGCGCTGGTGCGCGACGCGGCGATGCTGCGCATAGGCGTCGAAAGCGCGGCCGCAAGCGAGAGTGGAGGCGCAGGCGCGCGCATCATCGATGCCGGCATCGATCATCCCGGCGGGATCGAAGCCGGCCGCCGTATCGCCGAAATCTGCCTCGGCGGCCTCGGCGCGGTCAGCCTCGATAGCGCGTCCGGCGCCTGGCCGCTGTCGGTCGGCGTGCATACCGCGAACCCGGTGCTTGCCTGCCTCGGCAGTCAGTACGCGGGCTGGAGCCTGTCGCATGGCAGCGGCAAAGGCGCGTTTCATGCGCTGGGCTCGGGGCCGGGCCGCGCGCTGGCCGGCAAGGAAGAGCTGTACGCCGAACTCGGTTATCGCGACAGCGCGGATTCCGCCTGCCTGGTACTCGAAGTTGATCGCCATCCGCCGCCTGAAGTCATCGACAAAGTCGTGCGCGATTGCAAGCTGTCGGCCGACCGCCTGACCTTTATCCTGACGCCGACCTCCAGCCTGGCTGGCGTCGTGCAGATCGTCGCACGCGTGCTCGAAGTCGCGCTGCACAAGGTGCACGCGCTTGGCTTTCCGCTCGAGCAGTTGATCGACGGCGCGGGAGCGGCGCCGCTGCCGCCGCCGGCCAAGGATTTCATGACCAGCATGGGCCGCACCAACGACGCGATCCTGTTCGGCGGCCGCGTCCAGCTTTTTGTCCGCTGCAGCGATGAAGCTGCAGCCGATCTCGCGCAGAAACTGCCGAGCAGCGCGTCCAGGGATTACGGCAAGCCGTTCGCGCGCATCTTCAAAGACTGCGGTTACGATTTTTACAAGATCGATGCGATGTTGTTTGCCCCGGCTGAAGTCGTAGTCAGCAATCTGGACAGCGGCCGCAGTTTTCGCGGCGGCAAGATCGACATGGCGTTACTGAATGCGTCGTTTGGAGGCGAGGCTTGAGGGGTTTGAGGTTTTGCGGGAGTCGCGCGTGAGCGTAACGCCAATGCCGCAGACGATTCAGCGGGCAGGCCGCATCGCGATCGCGACCGACGATCCGGGCTGGCACGGCGCGCAGTTGCGCCGCGCGTTCAAATCGCGCGGCTATGCCAGCGCGTACGTGAAGCTTGAGGATTGCCGCATCGATCTGCAGCATGGCATTCAGGGTATCGCCATGCCGAGTTTCGACACTCGGCTGCCCGACGCCGTGTTCGTGCGCGGCATCGCCGCCGGCACGCTCGAACAAGTCGTATTGCGCCTCGACATCCTGCATGCGCTGCGCGAAATCGGCATACCGGTGTACAACAGCGGTCGTGCGGTCGAACGCAGCGTCGACAAGGCGATGACCAGTTTCTTGTTGAAAAACGCGGGAATCCCGACGCCGCCGACCTGGGTTTCGGAAAGCGCCGCGCAGGCGCGCTCGATTTTGCTGCGTGAAACCGCGGCTGGACGCGATGTCGTGATCAAACCGCTGTTCGGTTCGCAAGGCGCTGGTTTGCAAAGGCTGCGAGCCGGTTCGGAGCTACCCGATCTCGCCGAATACAATCAGGTTTGCTATTTGCAGAGCTTCGTCGAAACCGGACTGGGCCAAGGGGGTGGCGGCTGGCATGATTACCGGGTATTCGTGATCGGCGGCGTCGCGGTCGCGGCGATGATCCGGCGCGGCAGCAGCTGGATCAACAATGTCGCGCTGGGCGGCCGCTGTGAAAAAGTCGTAATAGACGCGATCGACGAGCACATGAAGCGCCTGGCGCAGGACGCAACGCGCGCGGTCGACATGGATTACGCGGGCGTCGATATTCTGCGCGGCGCCGACGGTCAGCTGTTCGTGATCGAAGTCAACAGCATGCCGGCGTGGCGCGGCCTGCAGCGTGTCACCGAGAAAAACATCGCGCAAGCGCTGGCTGACGATTTGATCGCTCGCCATCTGAGCCAGCCGCTGGAAGCCGTATGCTGAGCGCAGCGCAGCGTGCCCGCTCTGTTCACGCCGCCATAGAAACCGGGTTAGAGCCATCCTTTGTTGCGGCCGCGCTTTATGACGCCTGCATCGCCGAACTGGCGGCATTGAAGCCGGGCAACGTCGGTCTTCATGGCGAAGGCCACGGCATGCTCGTCGATGAATTCGTTCGCAGCGCCGCGGCAATCAAGGGGCCGATCAGCAGCCGCGATGCGGCGGTCGGACAGCGCATATTCAATGCCGTGCTGGCGACGCGCGAAGTCGTCTCGTGCAATACCAATCTCGGCATCGTGCTGCTGTGCGCGCCGCTCGCGCACGCGGCGCTGTTGTCGAAATCCGGGCAAACGCTGCGCGATGCGCTGCGGTCTACTCTGCGCGAATTGACAGTCGGCGACGCGGAGCAAGCCTTCCGCGCCATCCGTCTTGCCAATCCCGGCGGATTGGGCGAAGCCGCACGCTACGACGTACGCAATGCCGATCCAATGCCGCAAGTGACGCTGCAGGACGCAATGCGGGAAGCGGCTGCGCGCGACAGCATCGCGCGCCAGTATGCGAATGGCTTTACCGAGGTGTTCGAAATCGGCGCGACGAGTTTGCGTGACGCGCTCAATCGCGGCTGGACTGAAGCGTGGGCGACCAGCGCCTGCTATCTGCACTTGCTGGCGCTCTTCGCCGACACTCACATCGCGCGTAAATCCGGCATCGCCGCCGCGCGCCGGGTCAGCGTTCGAGCGCAAATGCTGGATGCAAGCGTGCGGCGCGCGAGCGATCCGCAAAGCCTGTACAGCGAACTCGCTGCCTGGGATTTCGAATTGAAACGCGATGGCCTGAACCCTGGCGCGACAGCCGACTTGACTGTCGCCAGTTTGTTCGTTGTGAAGCTCGCACAAGGCCGCGCTGATACGCTTAACGTTAGCGAGGACTCTGATTAACTCCTCCGTTCGTGGTGAGCCCTTCGGCCTTCGCTCAGGACAGGCTGGTCGAACCATGAATGGAGGACTTCACTCAATCGATAGGTTGTACGATTGCCCTTCGACAAGTTCAGGGCGAACGGTATTTAATCAAAGGTTCGTTAGCAGCAAACTGCCGTGAAGCAGGGCAGTCAGTAGCGAGCAGCAGTGAGCCGAACAGGACTTGCGGCTGTGAGCATAAAGATTTTTACCCTGGCGAGTGATTCGCTTCTGAGTAAAAACGCGGGAGGCCGCCCGCAAGATGGCCAATCGCAAGATCGTCACTTAACCCACTAGGAGAAGCAACAATGGCAAAAATCGATCGCGTAATGGTAGGCGAGTCTCTGGTCGGAGACGGCAATGAAGTCGCTCACGTCGACTTGATCATCGGACCCCGCAACAGCGCGGCCGAAGCGGCGTTCTGCAACGCGCTGACCAACAACAAGGACGGCTTCACGTCGCTCCTCGCCCTGATCGCGCCGAATCTGGCGACCAAGCCCAATACGCTGCTGTACAACAAAGTCACGATCAAGGGCGCCAAGCAGGCCGTGCAAATGTTCGGGCCGGCGCAGCGCGCGGTCGCGATGGCGGTTGCCGATTGCGTGCAGGACGGCACCATTCCGGTGGCGGAAGCTGACAATCTGTTCATCTGTGTCGGCGTCTTCATCCATTGGCAGGCAGAGGACGATACCAAGATTCAGGACTACAACTACGCGGCGACCAAGGAAGCGCTGAAGCGCGCGATCGCAGGCCAGCCGAAAGCGTCTGAAGTCGTAGCGAAAAAAGGCGGCATGACGCATCCATTCGCGGCCCACGCCTAAGTCCACTAGAAGCCCCCGGACCCGCTGGTCCGCGCGGCTACGGCGGATCAGCGCCTGACGCTACTGGTCGGATGGGCCGTCACTGACGCAGCGGACGTTCGCGCGGTAACTTGCTTCATCGGGGGAAAAACTAACCAATCCACGCGCTCTGTTGCGCCGACCATCTCTTTTCCCTCCTCTCCCGAGTAGGGGCGACACGAAGTAGCGGGGTGGTGTCGAGTCTTGTAGGGGCGACACGCAGTGGCGAGGCCGTACCGAGTCTTGAAGGCGGCATCGAGTGGCTGGGCGGCGTCCTTGCAAGCTAGTGGCGGCACAGCAAAGCCGAACCGCCCGTCCGCTTCGCGCCGGCCGCTCCTAGGAGGGAGGGGAGAAAGCTCACAACCTCTCATTGAGCGCGGGGATCGATCGCTTTTGCGAGTCTTTGCCTACGAAGACATCACCGGCGGCGGCCTGCTGAACGCGCCGTTGCCGCCATCGCTCGCTCACGAGGGCGACATGATGGCGCGCGCGCTGCTCGCCGATCTCGCCGAGATTCCCGATATCGATGTTTTTACCAGCCGCGATCCCCGGCTCGGTCCGCCAGCACTTGCCTCCGGACTGCGCGTCTGCAGCGTGGTGGCCGAGTCCGGCAGTTTCGCGCGCTGCGCGATGCTGGCCGACGCGGTATGGCCGATCGCGCCGGAAACGAACGGGCGTCTCGAGCGCCTGAGTCGACAGGTGCTCGATCGCGGGCGCATTCTCCTTGGCAGCGGCCCGGACGCGATACGCGTCGCGGCGAGCAAACATCGGACGTCGCAGGCGCTCGAGAAATTTGCCGTGGCCGTAGTGCCGACGTTTCGCCTGAATGAAAACGACGTGGCTTCGGCAGATGACTTGGCCGCCCGTTTCACGGACGCTTCGCGGCGCCGCTCACCACAGTCCGGCTTTACAGATTTCAGCGCCGGGGCCGCGGAACAATGGCCGGGAAGCTGGGTCGTCAAACCCGACGACGGCGCCGGTTGTCAGCAGACGCGGCTATTCCACAGTTGGAGCGCCGCAGTGCAATGGGTCGATGCGAACTCGGCCGCCGCACACTCGAACCGGATCGAATTCGTCATCCAGCCGTTCGTGTCCGGCGAACCGTGCAGCCTGTCGATGTTGTGCCGCGGCGGCGAAGTCCAACTGTTGTCTTGCAATCACCAACGCGTGGTGATACGCGACGATCAATTCCATTTTCTCGGCAGCGTGGTCAACAGCTTGCACGATGGTCAGGGCCAGTTCGCTCAGCTCGCCGATCGCATCGCGTCCGCTATCCCGGGTTTGTGGGGTTATGTCGGCGTCGATTTCATTTTGTCCGAGGACAGCGGCGCGATCGTGCTCGAAGTCAACCCGCGCCTCACCACCTCCTACGTCGGCTTGCGCGCGTCGCTGGGCTGCAATCCAGCCGCGCTCGTGCTTGGTTTGCTCGACACTACCCGGCCACTGCACGTCCGGCGCACGAGCGAAATCAAGGTCGATGTCGACTTGGAAACGTTAGACGCGGCCGCTACTGGCGCCTCGGCCGAAAAACGCAATTGCGCGACTTCAAATCGCGTCGACCACGTTTTCGGCTGGGATGTGGGCGGCGCGCATCTGAAGGCAGTCGTGCTCGATCGCGACGGCGCCGTGCAGGAGGCTATTCAGCGGCCGTGCCGGCTTTGGCTGGGTTTGCAGGAATTCGATGCCGCGCTCGCAGAAACACTGGACGAGTTGGCCTTTCCGGCCGCTTCGGCGTGGCACGCGGTGACGATGACGGGCGAACTGGCCGACTGCTTCTCATCGCGTGCCGAAGGCGTCAAAAGCCTGGCGCAGGCGATCAGCAATCGATTGGCGCCGGCGCGCGTCGCGTTTTTTTGCGGCGCGCAAGGTTTTGCCACGGCTGCGCAATTGGCCAGCAATGCGGCCAGCATTGCCGCGGTCGCCTCCGCAAACTGGCTTGCCAGCGCACAGTTCTGCGCCAGCCGGATCGGCGACGGCTTGCTGGTCGATATCGGCAGCACAACGACCGACGTCGTTCTATTTGCAAGTGGCGTGGTTGCGGCGCGCGGCAGCGACGATCGAAGCCGGCTGGCCTGCGATGAACTGGTCTATACGGGCATTGTGCGAACGCCGCTTGCAGCGCTGACTTCGCGCGTACCGTTTGGTGGCGACTGGCAGGGTGTCATGGCCGAGCGCTTCGCGACCACAGCCGACATCTATCGTTTGACGGGGGAGTTGCCGGACGAAGCCGACCAGATGCCGGCCGCCGACGATGCCGGCAAGTCACTGGAAGACAGTGCGCGGCGCCTTGCCCGCATGATAGGGGCAGATTTTGAATCAGCGCCGCTTGGCGCGTGGCAACGGCTCGCCGCGTGGTTTGCCGAATGCCAGTTGCGCAAAATCCATGCGGCATGCGAGCGCGTGCTGTCTTCTGCCGATGGACGCGGCTTTTCATCTGGCGACGCGCCCCTGGTCGGCGCCGGAACCGGCAGTTTTGTTGCCTGCAAGCTCGCGGCGCGAATGACGCGCCGCTATGTCGATTTCGCCAGCTTGATAACGGATCCTGCCCGGCCTTCGGATGCCAACGTCTGGATCAACGCTTGCGCGCCGGCTTACAGCGTTGCCTGGCTGGCGTGGCAAGAACGCTTCTCGCCCGGCAAACGCCGAGCGGATTTCAGCATCATCGGAATGGGACGGTGACGGGTAGTATCTAAATTAGGCCGTTCGTGGTGGAGCCAGTCCGGCCAGGGCGCGCTCCCCGCAAACGGCCGCTTCGCGGTAACGAGTCCGCGCGCCCCGCCGACACGTTAGCCGCAGGCCCGCTTGCGGGAGGCGGGGCCAAGGCGCGCTCCCCGCGTTGTCCC
>JACMKV010000352.1 GCA_014379915.1 Burkholderiales bacterium | reverse complement strand
GTCGCAATCGACGCCGCTCAAGGCAAGATGACCGTGCAGGGCGGCGATGGCAAGAACCACGAATTCCAGCCGACCAAGGAAGCGGTCAAGCAATACAAGGTCGGCGACGCAATCGACGCCAAGCTCCGCTGCTAGCGAAAAGTCGTCGTTAAACCGAAAACCGTCAGGCCGGCGAAAGTCGGTATGGCGGTGTCATCATGAGTGTTCGCTCGCAGGCATGACGCCGCTTATTTGCGGACATCGGATAATCAAAGGTGGCGCTCATGCCCGCTTGCTGGCTTCCCGGTTATCGCGCTGCGTCTTTGACGGCTTGAAGCAGGACGGGCGTCCGTCTTCTAGCACTCGTTAGCCATGCTGTAAGTGGCAGAGGAGGAATGGAAAGCAGACTGATTAAGGTTTGTTGCTGTTCGTAGGGGCGTCGGGATTCAGTTTGCTGATGCGCGAGATCCGTCAAGGGAAAGTACCTTTATCCTGTCGCTCAACATCCAATTAACTGAATTGGATGAATATGAACTTCCCGAATCTATTGTCGCGTTAAGGAAGCAATCTACCCTACCAATGCCGCCGACTGTCGGCATGGAAATAGAGGATATAGCTTTGTCCGATCATTTAAGAGTGGTTCGTGTCGTTCTTCACAAGGAAGGGATCATGGTCGTTTGCGAGGCGCTGAAGGTTCCAGCGGCGGTACTCAAAGATAGAGTTTCAGCGCTCACCGAAAATGGCTGCCGAAAACAACCGTAGCCATCACATGACATCGCATGACGAAGCTGAAATCGTTGACTTAATGCGCGCTGCGAGAGCCAAGGCCCGCGGCTATGCCGATTTCTTCCTGTGGTCTACCGACCGAGACATCGAGGAGTGGGGCGTCATTACTTCGCTCGCCGAGTCTCTGCAATTAGACGGGGCTCTCTTCTTCTCCCAGCTTAGGCGCAGAGGGCGCCCAAACGACCCTCCGGATTGCGAGGCACTCGGCTCCTCCGGTCGGATTGCAATCGAGGTTACCGAACTTGTAGATGAAGATGCAATTCGCGCTTACAAGCGAGGTAATAGCTATAGCTGGGCCGATTGGACCAAAGAAAAGTTTCTCTCAAGCTTATCGGCTTTGATTGCCAGTAAGGACCAGCGCTTCCCACTGCTAAAGGAACCGCCGTACGAGGGCGGCTATGTGGTCATTGTTCACACTGACGAACCGATGCTGCCGTTCGGCGCGGTGAATCGGTTTCTGACGGGCCACTCATTCGAAAAGCCGAAGCATGTCGATCGCGCATTTCTACTGCTTTCCTACGACCCTGCTCTGCAACGTTGCCCGTACTTCGAGTTGGCGTTTAAGGGCTGACCCGTCGCTGCACCGGACCGCCCGACGCCGGACAGCCCGAAGCAGTAGCGAATGGGAGCCGCCATGCTTGTCGGCGGTTCCCGGTGGCGTTCTTTAGCGCCCGGGCTTGTCAGCGCTATCGCCTACAAGCCTTCCTCGGCATCACTTCTTCTTTTTCCCCACGCCTCGATTCTGGCTTTTTGCGTCTGCCATCAGCTTGGCGCAATTGCTGTCTTTGCCGGGCCCAGTTTCGATCAGCGGTATCAGCGCAGCCAGCGGATTGATCAGGCCGAGCAGGATTGCGGCGCCGCCGCGTTTTGACAGCGCCGATTTATCGGGCGCAAAGTTCGGATCCTTGAAGCTGCCCGTTACGTGCAGCGGCGAACGACCGCTGAAGATGCTGATGTCTTTCGGCAACGGGTTCAGCGTCAGATCGAGCTTTTCCTCGCGGAGATTGATCGTGCCGTCGCCGCGGATGATGGTGTCGCGTGTGTCGATCACGAACACCTCGGTTTTCATCAGCCCGTCGTTGATCGCGAATTGGCCGACCGCGCAGCGCACCGGCACGCGCTGGTCGCCGGCAAGTAAAAATTTGACGATTTCGCCGCCATCGAGGCCGACGAATTCGAGCAGCAGATTGCTGATCTCGCCGCCGTCCATCGCCAGCCCCAAGCGGCCATCGAGTCCAGCCAGAATTTTCGCCGCAGAATTACCGGTGCTCCTGAACTCGGCGCTGCCCGCGATTTCGCCGCTGCTGTTGTCGGCCATCTCAACCGTCGGCATCAGCTTGCGTAGACGCAGCTTTTTGAACTGGACACTGGCTTCGCTCGTTACCGGCTCGTTGCGCGCATCGAGCGCCACGCTGGACACGATGTTGCCCCCGGCGAAGCCGAAATTGAGCGGCTGAACGGTTAGTTTGCCGTCCTCGATTTTCAGATGGGCGACCAGGCTGTCGAGCGGTAATGCCTTGCGGCTCCTGATCTGCTTCGCCTTGTATTTGACGTCGGCATCCATGCTGCGCAGGCGCTCGGACGGGAAACCTTGGTCGGGCAACACGCGTTTCTCGCCAGCCGCCTTTTCGGCCGCTTTCTTCTGCTGCTTGGACGCCGTCTGGCCTGGACCGGTCGCAGGCTCGGCGCCGACGAAGCCGGCGAGGTCATTGAAATCGAGTATCTGCGACGTCAGATCGGCGCGCACCGAAATGCGCTCGGCGACGCTGGTATCGATGGCGACGACATCGCCGGCCAGATCGCTGTCGCCGACTGTGCCGCTGAAATCGTTGAAACGCCACTTGCCGCCTTCGCGCCATAAACGCCCGGCAACCCGATACGGCGGCGATTTCGGCAAATTGAGCTTCAGAATCGGATACAGCTCGGCCATGTCGGCGCCGCGCAGATCAAGCTGCAAATCGAGCGCGGTCAGTTTCAAAAGATTGGTAATCGTGCCTTGCAACACAGCGTTGGTTTGACCGATGGTCAGCTTGCCGTCGATCGGGAAGGGCGTGCTTTGATCGGTCAGCTTGAGCACCGAGCCGCCGCGGCCGGTTGCCGAAGTCGCGCGGTTTTTATACTTGCCGCTGGCAGCGAAACGGATGCCATATGGATCAGCGAGACCATCGGCAGGCGTCTGGTTGGCGATGGAAACGTCGATGTCGAGGTCGGTGCCGATATTCGGGTCGCGGTAAGTCAGCACACCGTGGTCGACGCGCAGTTCGCCGATCACCGGCCCCGGCCCTTCCGGCTTATCGGGATCGAGTTGCCAGTTGCGCACGCCTTCGAGGTTCTTTTCGAGCAGAACGATCGGTTTGACCAAAACGACTTCCGGCAACACGACGTTGCCGCGCATGAGTTCGCCGAGTTTGATCGAGAATTCCGCGACCGCGGCTTCGACCATGATCGGCTTGCTGCCCCACGCGGCGTTGCCGAAGCGTACTTGCTCGAAATGGATGTACGGGATTGGCCATGCCCAGCCGGACCCGGCGTCGCCGCTGCCCGACAACCAGCGGACATCGATATCGCCGCCAATCGAGAATTCGCGCCCGGTTTTTTCCGTAACTTTGCGTTCGATCGTACCGCGCAGCATGTTCCAGTCGAATACGAGAGCAAACAACACGAACGCCGCGGCGACCACGCCGATTCCAATCAGGCTGTACTTCAGCGGCTTGGACATGGGTCCCGACGACTCCTGCAACATGTAGAAACAAAAAGGCGCCGTTTACGCGGCGCCCCCCAGGGCAAACAACTTAACCGCAGACCGTAAATGGATCTGCAACCGCCGGTGTCGCCCCGGCTTAATTTAGCCGCTTACTTGGCTTTTTG
>JACMKV010000351.1 GCA_014379915.1 Burkholderiales bacterium | reverse complement strand
GCGACAACGTGTTTATCGAGCGGCTGTGGAAGACGATCAAGTACGAGCACGTTTACCTGCACGCCTACGACACCGTGTCCGAGGCGCGGGCGAAGCTCACCACGTACCTCGATTTTTACAATCGCCGACGCCCGCACAGCGCACTTGACGGACGAACGCTGGATACCGTTTACTTCAGTTTGCTGCGGCAGCAACAGGCAGCTTAACCCGCAGAGCTTACACTTAAGAAACCCGAAAAACTGTCCGACTGCGTGGGACCACTTCTGCCATTGTGATTGTGTAAATGCCAAACAAGGTTGTTGTCAGAGACCCCGTCGACGGCCAGAAAACCGTTAGCGTTCATTTGTGCCGCAAACAAGTTTCGCATATAAAGCCTCTATCGAGATGACGCGGCCGATCGAAACCGAAAGCAAGCGACCTTCACGCAGCAAGGGTTCGAAAAACAAACAGCGCCCTTCGGCGCTGTTTGTTAGTAACCTGCCAGACTGTTACCGTAAGTTTACCGGGATGAGCCCTGAGCGGCCCTGCGGATGTGGAGCGATACTGGCCTGTGCGGTGCTCGGCCGATCGAACATGGCTATCGTCTGTCGAATGAATCCTTTGTGCTTTTCCGGGGCGCACAAATACCAACTGTCGAGATAATCGTGAAAACCCTTGGAGGCGTGGTTTTTTTCGTAATTCAGGAAACTGATCGACTCCCAATTTTCCGGGTTGCGCTCGAACAACGCCAGCAAGGTATTTGCTACCACTTCATTTTTCTCGCGGCGATAAGGGTCGCTGCTCAATGCCTCCTGATTGTCGAAATACCAGTCTGCAAGGGTTTTACCACCTACCAGCTGACGATGGCTCTCGTTCAACAAATGATCGGCATAGTCTTGGAACGCCGAAGCATACACCGTCCAGGATTCGTAAGGCGCGGCTGTTTCCCAGGTCGTCGCCAAACGCTTTAGCGTAAACAGCGCCGCGATCTCGCAAATAGTTTCTTCAAACCATTGATTATGTTTTACGAACAGTTTGTTCTTGATTTCCTTGTTGTCGTAGTTCGACAAAATGTGTGCGAATTCATGGGCGAACTGATACGCGAACTGCGACCAGCGCATATCTTTCGCGCTCAAGTAAACGATGTACTCGCCCATTGGCCCTTTTTCATAAAGCACCATCGGGCTATCGCCATAATTTTTTACGATCAACGGCGGCAACTTTTTCTGCGGGAAATACGCCCACAATTCATTGGCGACCGAATACAGTAAATTCTCGATGTCCTCGACGTTCGCGGTGCCCCAGTCACCCTCGACAACACGAATAACGAGGCCGCCCTTGTTGAGCTTCGACTTGATCGCCTTGAACTGGGACGTGTGCGGCGTCGCGCCTGCTAACGGTGCGAAGAAGATAGGCAACAAGATGAAGGCAGCAATTATCAGCAGACGCATGATCCACTTCCCAAGTACATTATGGTTAAACTATAAAACACTATAACGTGTTTTTCAAGTATTACTTTAACTTGGGAAACGAGTGCTTTTTTGAGACTTGTCTTAAGAAAGGTCGCCGACGTGCGCGGCCTGGCAACGGGACGTAATAGTTACAGGAAAAACAGCGCAATGCAACTATTTGTCGCTAATTAGCGACATTTTTCGTGCTATCGGAGGGGCTTTCGCCGTTTCCGCTCAATCGTGGAAATCAGTAATTCTCGTACCCACTGCCGATCAGGATAAAGCTTGACCATTTAACGCTGTCAGGGAAGCGCTGCGACGGGAACGATAACCTGCAATGCGCCGCGTCGCACACGATAGCGAAAAGGAGAAGACATCAGCATAACCTCGCCGTCCGTCGGAAACGCGCGATCTTCTATACGGTGTCTCAATGGCGACTTCTGCGAGAAACAACGCGTCGAAATCCTTTTTCATCGCGCAAACGGCGGGTTAGCGCGCGAACCGCCAGCCGCAACAAGCCCAGCCGCCTCACGTCACGCGCTATGTAAAAGCTGAGGTGTCCACCATCCAGACGTTGGCGGGCGCCCAGATCGAATCCTTCGATTTGATACTCGTTGTTGCCGACAAAAATGAATGGCGTACGCCGCCGCATTCTCGTCCCGCGGACACGCAGACAAACTTCGAGCAGCGGGTAACGGCGCGGCATGACTAAACTTGCCCATACAAAGGCCGGCCACTTGCCCCAGCCGAGCTGTTCGCGCGTGATTTCGCGTTGTCGTATGACCCGCGGATAAAGACCAAGGCTGGAATTATTCAGGAAGACGCGGCCATTCACTTCACCTACGTCTACGCGCACGATTTGGCCTGACAGCAGATTACCCGCTGCGGCTTCGAGTTCGAGTGGAATGCCAAGATCCTTGGCGAAATGATTGAGGGTGCCGAGCGGTAGCACACCTAGCGCAGCGCCGGTTCCAGCGAGCGCGGCGCCGACGGTGCCTGATGGTTGCGTCACCGCCGCCGGCAGCAATGATGCGAGTCCCTGATCGCAATGCTGCTTCAGCGAGACGATGAAGGTTTTCGCCGCTTCTTACATAGCGCGATATCCGCGTCGCGTCCTTGCGCTCGAAAAAAGCGCAGCAAACGGTTACGCGTTTCCTCGCCGTGCGTGCCGGCAGAGGCATTCAAAATTATGCTGATCGGTTCGGCGCCGACATTCAGCTGGGTGGGAGGAGATCGTTCGTCAGTCCCAGCGATCATCTCTGACTTGCACCCGATCAGACTCGACGCGAACCGGAAAAACTGCGACCGGCTCATACGCTGGCGGCGCAAGGACCTCCCCGGTCTTGACCGAGAAGCGCGCCCCGTGGCGCGGGCAAACAATCGCATCGCCGCATAAAAGGCCGCCAGTCAGGCGGCCGCCGTCGTGCGTGCAGACGTCCTCTATTGCGTAGAATTCGCCATTAAAATTAACGACGGCAATCAGGACCCCTTCTACCTCAAGGCTGCGGGTCTCCCCGGGTGGAAATTCGGCTGCCGCTGCAACATCGGTCCAGTCAGACATCGGCCGGAGGCGTCAGAGCATGCCGAGCTGCAGCCTCGCCGCTTCCGACATATTTTCCTGCGACCACGGCGGCTCCCATACCAGTTCGACGTGCGCTTCCGTAACGCCGGAAACGGTATTGACCTTGTCTTCAACGGTTGCCGGAAAAGTCTGCGCGACCGGACATCCCGGCGCGGTCAAAGTCATCTGGATATGCACATCGCCGGATGGCTCGATGTCGATCGCGTAAATCAATCCCAGGTCATATATATTGACTGGAATTTCCGGATCGTAAACCTCTCGCAGCGCGCCGATGATGTTCTGCTCAAGCTCATCCTGCGAGGCGCTCTTTTCCTGCGCGTCGTTGCGCACGTCGTCCTTCGTGCCTTCGTGCTTCCGCACGTCGTCTTTCGTGCCTTCTTGCTTCTCGTCAATAAATTCGTCCATGATTTCTTCCCCGGTTTCCGGTTGCTTGAACGCTACTCGGTCGTGACCGGTTGATCTTTCTGATCGAGTGCCGCGGTAAACGTATGCCAGGCCAGCGTTGCGCATTTGACGCGCGACGGATACTCGGCGACGCCGGTTAGCACTTCTAGCTTGCCGAGGTCGTCGCATTTTGCGCAGCCGTGATTGGTCACCGCGCTGTGAAAATTTTCGAACAATGCGCGCGCTTCGGCTTCCGTTTTGCCTTTCAGCGCTTCAGTCATCAATGACGCCGATGCCGTGGAAATCGCGCAGCCGCTGCCTTCGAAGCTGACATCGCTGATCACGCCCTGATCGAATTTCACATAGACCGTAATCTGGTCGCCGCACAACGGATTGAAACCTTCCGCCAGCCGATCGGCCGGATCGAGCTTGCGGAAATTCCGCGGTTTTCGGTTGTGATCGAAGATGACTTCCTGGTACAGCTCACGCAAATCCGACATCAACGTCTCCGTTTCGATGCGCCGTTCATTTCGCGAACATCTGCCGCACCTTGGCGATCCCGGCGAATAGCGCGTCGACATCGGGGCGCGTGTTGTACAAAGCAAACGACGCGCGCGCGGTTGCCGGTACCTTGAAGCGCGCCATCAACGGCATTGCGCAATGGTGGCCAGTGCGAATCGCGACACCCTGATGATCGAGTATGGTGCCGGTATCGTGCGGATGAATGCCATCGAGCACGAATGACAAAATGCTGGCTTTATCGTGCGCGGTGCCGATCAATCGCATGCCCGGAACCTCCGCCGCGGCCGCTGTCGCGTATTCCAGAAGCTCGTGCTCATGCGCGGCAATCGCGTCAAGGCCGATTGCGCTGACGTAATCGAGCGCCGCGCCTAGCGTGATCACACCGGCGATATTGGGGGTGCCCGCCTCGAACTTGTACGGCAATTCGTTATACGTCGATTTCTCGAAGGTCACCTGCCGGATCATGTCGCCGCCGCCCTGATACGGCGGCATCGCGTTGAGCAGAGCGGCTTTGCCGTACAGGACGCCGATGCCGGTCGGACCATAAATTTTGTGGCTCGAGAACGCGTAGAAATCGCAATCGAGGTCCTGGACATCGACGGTCAGGTGCGGCACCGCCTGCGCGCCGTCGACCAGAACCTTGGCGCCGAATCGATGCGCGAGTTCGATGATCTTTTTGACCGGATTGATGCTGCCGAGCGCGTTCGATACGTGCACGACCGCGACGACTTTGGTGCGCTCGTTAACGAGCTTGCGGTACTCATCGAACAGGAATTCGCCGTCATCGTTGATCGGAACGACGCGTAGCACGGCGCCCGTGCGTTCGCATAACAATTGCCATGGCACGATGTTCGAATGATGCTCCATCGTGCTGATGACGATTTCGTCTCCGGCCTTGATGTTCTGCGCGCCATAGCTTTGCGCAACCAGATTGATCGCTTCAGTCGTGCCGCGCACGAATATGATCTCGCGGTCGCTCGCGGCATTGATGAAGCGCCGCACCTTGCCGCGCGCCGCCTCGTATTGATTCGTTGCCAGTTCGCTCAGGCGGTGCACGCCGCGATGGATATTCGAATTGGTCTGCGAGTAATAATTGCTTTCGGCATCGATCACGACCTGCGGTTTCTGGCTGGTGGCCGCGTTATCCAGATAAACCAGCGGCCGGCCATTTACCTGCCGGCGCAGGATCGGAAAATCGGCGCGCCATTTCTCGGCATCGAAACGATACGGCGGGCGCTGCAACGCATTTACCTGACTCATGTTCGCCTCGTGTGTTTATTGGCCAGTATTTGTTTATTGGTCAGTAACCGATTGCCCGTCCAGCAACAGATCACTGAACGATACCTCGGTCGACCCCAGCGGCAGGCGATCGATCAACTGACGTTCCAGCCGCTTGCGCAATGGTTGCAAAGCCATGCGATCGATGATGTCGTGGGCGAACGCGTAAATCAGCAGGCTGCGCGCCGCCGCTTCATCCAGTCCGCGCGAACGCAGATAAAACAGCATCGCGTCATCGAGCTGACCGATCGTCGCACCATGCGTGCACTTGACGTCATCGGCATAAATTTCGAGCTCGGGCTTGGTGTCTATTTCGGCATTCTTCGATAACAGCAAATTGTGATTCTCCTGCTTTGCGTCGGTGTGCTGCGCATCCTGGTGGACCACCACCTTGCCGTTGAACACGCCGCGCGCGCCGCCATCGAGAATACCGCGGTAAACCTCTGAACTCGTCGCGTCCGGTTCCGCGTGATCGATGCGCGTGTGATGGTCGACATGACGTCGGCCATCGGCGAGATAGAGACCATTCAATTCGCAGTGGCTGCCGGCCGCGAGACGCGTGCTGATGTCGTTGCGCGCGAGTTGCGCGCCCAGCGAAATCGAGTGGGACGCAAACCGACTGTGCGCAGCTTGCTTCGCATGGATGCCGGCAATGTGAAACGCTTTTGCGCTTTCCTGTTGCAATTTGTAGTGCGCGACGTTCGCGTTGTCACCGACCACGACACGCGTCAGCGCGTTCGTGAAATAAGTCGCGCCATCGTCGCCCGCGTAATGTTCGATTGCTGTTACCTTGGTGTTGTTGCCCGCGATAATCAGATTGGTCGGGTGAATTGCGCTAACGCTGCCCGTCGCCAGAAACAGCAGATGCACGGGCTGCTCGACAACTGTGTCAGCCTCGAGATGAATTACGGCGCCGTCGGCTGCAAGCGCGGTATTCAACCAGCCGAACGCTCCGTGCGGCCAGAGTTCGCCGGCGAAATGCGCTTCCAGAAAACCGGCGTTGAAACCAGCGTTGCGCTCAAGCACCTCGGCCATACTGCCGATCGTTGCACCTGCCGGTAAACCGCCGAGCCGCGATAGATCGCGATTGTAACGGCCATCGACAAATACCAGCAGATGATATTCGGCAGCCAGTGCCAACCGTTCGATGCTTGCCGCAAGCGTTGCCGCATCCGCGCGATCCGTCGGCGGCACCGCTATCAGCGCGCGCTTTTCGAGCGAGCTGACATCGGTATACTTCCAGTTTTCGTCGCGCGTGGTCGGAATTCCGCGCTCGGCAAAACGCGACAGCGCGTCGCGGCGCGCGTCCTGCAGCCAGCTGATCGAGGAACCGGGAAGCGTGTTTTCGATGCGCGCGAAATCCGCGCTATAGCGCTCGATCGCGTTCATGCCTAACTTCCCGCGGCGGCGCGAGCGCCGGATTGTACGGCAGGCTGGGCATCGCCCTCAAGCCAACTGTAGCCGCGCTCTTCAAGCTCCAGCGCCAGTTCGCGCCCGCCGGATTTCACGATGCGCCCATCCGAAAGCACGTGCACGAAATCAGGCACGATGTAGTCGAGCAGGCGCTGATAATGCGTGACCATGACGATGGCGCGATTGGGCGAGCGCAGCGAATTGACGCCGTTGGCGACGATTTTCAGCGCGTCGATATCGAGGCCGGAATCGGTCTCGTCGAGAATCGCAAGCCTCGGTTCGAGCACCGCCATTTGCAGAATCTCGTTACGCTTTTTCTCGCCGCCGGAAAAACCTTCGTTGACCGCGCGATACAAGAATTCCTGGCTGATCTCGACCAGCTTCATCTTGTCCTTGATCAGCGTCAGGAAATCCATGGCGTCGAGCTCGGGTTCGCCGCGATGCTTGCGCACCGCGTTGAGCGCCGCTTTCAGCAGATAAACATTACTGACGCCGGGAATTTCGACTGGATACTGGAACGCCAGAAATAAACCCGCCCTCGCCCGCTCTTCAGGCGCGAGCTCTAGCAAATCGCTACCGTCATACTCGACAGTGCCGCCCGTCACTTCATAGTTTTCGCGGCCTGCGAGTACCTGGGCGAGCGTGCTTTTGCCCGAACCGTTCGGGCCCATGATCGCGTGAACTTCGCCGGCTTTGACCTCGAGATCGAGACCGCGCAGGATCTCCTTGCCGTCAATTTTCGCGTGCAGATTTTTAACTTTGAGCATCGATCCAATCCTTGTCTTTCGGTCTTTGCTGATCTCTTGACTAACCTACGCTGCCTTCCAGGCTGACGCCTAGCAGCTTCTGTGCTTCTACCGCGAACTCCATCGGTAATTCCTTGAACACTTCCTTGCAGAAGCCGTTGACGATCATCGACACCGCGTCTTCCGCGGAAATACCGCGCTGCAGACAGTAAAACAGCTGATCTTCGCCGATGCGCGAAGTCGTCGCTTCGTGTTCGACTTTGGCAGTCGGATTCTTGACCTCGATATACGGGAAGGTATGCGCGCCGCAGCGGTTGCCGAGCAGCAGCGAATCGCACTGCGTG
>JACMKV010000006.1 GCA_014379915.1 Burkholderiales bacterium | reverse complement strand
GCCCCTTCCCGCCCCCTGCTCGCACACGCCGAGTCCGGGGCGCAAATCCTCCAGTTTCATTGCATGAAGCTATTTGCGGGAGAGGACACTAGGCTAGAATGCCATTTTAGACCAAAGCACAGAAAACCGCTGCGCGTTCCTGCCCAGCGTTTCCCCATGTCTGACAAAAATCCTCCCGAATTACCCCCGGTCGTCCTTTGTTTTGCCGCCAATGACCCAAGCGGCGGCGCCGGTCTCGCCGCCGATGTTATGACGTTGGCAAGCATGGGGTGCCACCCGCTGCCGATCGTTACAGCAATTACGATTCAGGACACCATGGGTGTCGAAGACGTGATGGTGCTCGATGCCGAATGGGTCGCCGATCAGGCGCGCTGCGTGCTCGAAGATATGCCGGTGACGGTATTCAAAATCGGGATGCTCGGCAGCGTCGAAATCATCGCGGCGATTGCTGAAGTCGTATCCGATTATCCTGACGTTCCGCTGATCTTTGATCCGATACTGGCGTCTGGCCGCGGCGATGAATTGGCCAATGACGATATGCTTGCCGCAATGCGCGAACTCATCGTTCCGCAGTCGACCCTGATCACGCCGAATACGTTGGAAGCGCGCCGCCTCGCCGCCGACGATAGCGACGACCACGAAGACCGCGATCTGGCCGAGTGCGCGCGCCGTCTGCTCGACATGGGCGCAGAATACGTGCTGCTGACCGGCACGCACGAAAATACACCGCAGGTCGTCAACATTCTGTATGGTAAGGACGGCATTGTGCGCAGCGATAGCTGGCAGCGGTTGTCCGGTTCGTATCATGGCTCCGGCTGCACGCTTGCGGCTGCGGTTGCCGCCGCAATTGCCAATGGGCTGGCAATCGCCGAAGCCGTCAAGGATGCGCAGGAATACACGTGGCAGACATTGAAGTGCGGGTTCAGGCCAGGCATGGGCCAGCATATTCCCGACCGCCTGTTCTGGGCGCGCGAGGAAGACGAAGAGGACGGCGAAAACGTCTAGAACGCCTGGCACGAAGGCGATCGGGGCGATCAAAAAGTCACAGTCGTTTCGAGGCCCGTTTCCAGGCCTATATGCGATAACGCCCGATCGCGCCGATACCGGTGTGCTGATCAACGAGGTCAGGCAGGCGCTGGAAGGCGGCGCGCGTCTGATTCAATACCGCAACAAAAGCGCGGACGAGGTATTGCGGCTGCAGCAAGCGCGGCGGCTGGTCGATCTGTGCAAGGAATTCGAGGTCGCGCTGATCGTGAACGACAGCGTTGCGCTCGCGGAAAAAAGCGGCGCGCACGGCGTGCATCTCGGTTGCGATGATGCCGCGATCGATGCTGCACGCAGGCGACTTGGCGCGGCGAAAATCATCGGGGCTTCAGCTTACGCGAGCATCGGGCGCGCACGTGAAGCCGAGGCGCTAGGCGCGGATTACGTCGCTTTCGGCAGCTTCTTCGCTTCCACCGTCAAACCGGCCGCGCCGCGCGCGCCGTTGGCGCTGCTGGCTGATGCGAAAGCGCACTTCGATATTCCTGTGGTTGCGATCGGCGGCATCACGCTCGACAACGCGCCGGCGTTGATCGAGGCCGGCGCCGACGGGCTGGCGGTAATTTCGGCTTTGTTTGGCGCGCCGGATATCCGTCAGGCGGCGCGCCAATTCGCCCGAATGTTTGCAGCAGCGTCGTGTCGAACCTGAAGCT
>JACMKV010000350.1 GCA_014379915.1 Burkholderiales bacterium | reverse complement strand
TCGAGCACCTTGCCGAGCTTTTTTCCGGCGCGTGCGAACTGCGCCATGCGCGCGACGACCAGCGGACTCGAAATGGTCTGACCGAAGCCGAGCGGCAGCGACACGTCGTCATAGGCGCGGCTGGCAAGCGCTTCGTCGATGAACAGATGACGCGGCGCTTGCGCCATCGCCGCCAGCACGGTTTCGTCCGTAATGCCGGCGGCGCGCAAGCGTTCTATCATGCGCGCGCGCGTGCGCTCTGATGTCATGCCGATGCCGTTGTGATTGCTCTTTATCGTCGCCATGACTTTGTGCACAGCGTCTCCTGTTCGTCGGTTCGCGGAATATACGCCATTGCGCGTCTACTGAAACTGACCTCGAAAAGGCCCGCCGCTGACGGTAAACAGTACGGGTGACCAGGTAAAAATAACAAACGGGATGACCGCGATTTTCTTCCGAGCGCCGTGCAGCTCCGGGTGATCGCGTGCCTTGAATATATACGCAGCCTCTGTACGCGCAGATTCGGCAAACTTTGGCGACGCCAGTTCCGCTTCAAACGGTAACTGGCTCCAGCCACTGCTTCAAGCTGTTCAATTGCGAAAATTGCGTGAGGTCCATTTGGAGTGGCGTGACCGCTACCGCATTGCGCGCAACCGCAAAAAAATCGGTGCCTTCGCCGGCGTCCTGCGCGGTACCCGCGGCGCCAACCCAGTACACGGTGTCGCCGCGCGGATTGTTCGTTTTGATCACCGGTTCGGCCTTGTGGCGTCTGCCGAGGCGCACGACTTCAATGCCCTGCAGCGCTTCATAAGCGACATCGGGAACATTGATGTTGAGCAGCGCCGCGTACTGCAGCGGTCGTTCGGAAAAACGTTTGACCATTTCCAGCGCGACGCGTGCTGCCGTGCGGTAATTGCCGCGGCCGTCATTGACCAGCGACACGGCAAACGACGGTATGCCGAGCAGAAAGCCCTCGGTCGCCGCGGCGACGGTGCCCGAATAGATCGTGTCGTCCCCCATGTTGGCGCCATGATTGATGCCGGAAATAACCATGTCCGGCAAATCGTCGAGCAGGCCGGTCACAGCGAGATGAACGCAATCGGTCGGCGTGCCGTTGACGAACAGAAACCCGTTATGCGATTTGCGCACGGTCAGCGGCCTATCGAGAGTCAGCGAGTTGCTGGACCCACTGCGGTCGCGTTCGGGCGCGACCACGGTAATGTCGGCAACCTCGGCCAGGGTTTCGGCCAGCATCGCGAGCCCCGGCGCGAAGTAGCCGTCGTCGTTACTGAGCAGGATGCGCATCGAGCAGCAGAAAGAGAATCAGGAGACGCCGATGCACCGCGGGTACACCGATAGCATGCAAGTTGAACAAGGATCTACGAAACAGCGGAGCCGAACAAGGATCGACAGTATAAATCAGGGATTGGCGAGCGGGACACGGCTCGCGATGCAGCGAATCCGTCGCAGCGAGGCCGATGCGGTCATTGGACCCTCCCATCCCGGATAGGGTTCGCCCGATTCCCCAGGCGTAAGGCCAGGCCGGAATAGCGCCGCGTGCGCCGCTCGATCGCTGCCTTGACGACTTCAGCCGGGGCCCACAACCGTACCTGAGAGCGGGCGCGGGTCAACGCCGTATACAGCAGTTCGCGCGTCAGCAGCCGGTTGTCGCCACGGTTGTCGCGTATGGGCAGGACGATATCGATGTCATCGAATTCCGAACCCTGCGCCTTGTGTATGGTCATCGCAAAAGCGGTTTCGCAATCGGGCAGCCGCGCCGGGGCAACCGTGCGCGTGTCGCGATCGCTGGTCGGGAAATGGACGAGCAGCTCGCCGCCCGGCGCCGGCAAGGCAACACCGACGTCGCCATTGAATACCTTGACGACATAATCGTTGCGCGTGACCAGCACCGGGCGGCCGGGGAACCACTCCGACGCGCGACGATCCTGCGCCAGCACCGCGCGAAAATGTTCGCCGATGCAGGCATTCAGTTCGACAGCGCCCTGCTCGCCTTCGCGGACGGCGCACAGTACGCGATAGCGCTCGAATGCGGCGAGAACGGCAGCCGGCGCCGCATCGCCGCGAATTGCATCGCCGCGAATTGCATCGCGAATTGCATCGATATACGCCTGGTAGCCTTCGATCAGAGTCCGGGCGAGCGCGGACGCTTTGGGAACCGCTTCTTCCCAGCGCAGGCCGGCTGGTGACGCCGCGAGATAAGCAAGCGCCGCCCCGGCATCGCCGTCATTGACGCAGCGCGCCAACTTTCCGATGCCGCCGGCCGCGCTGAACCGGTAGCTGTGCGTCAGCCGGATCACGCTGCCCGCCAAGCCGTGATCGCGCGTCGGCGAATCGATCGTCTGCTTTGACGATGCTTCAAGCGGCTCGGGAGCATGCGTGTCAGACGCACCGTTCGGTTCTCGCGCCGCGCAAATCTCGGCGAAAACAGCGCCGGTTTCGACTGACGCCAACTGGTCCTTGTCGCCGAGCAATATCAGGCGGCCGTGCTCGGGCAGCGCATCGAGCAGCTTGGCGGCGAGCGCCAGATCGAGCATCGAAGCTTCATCGACAACGACGACGTCGAAGTTCAGCGGCCGTTCGCGATGATGCCGAAACTGCACCTTGCCGGGACGATAGCCGAGCAGCCGATGCACCGTAAACGCCTCGCTCGGCAGCCGGCATTTGACATCGTCGGCGACGCGCAAATCGGCGAGCTGGCGCCGGATCGACTCCTGCATACGCGCCGCCGCTTTGCCGGTCGGCGCGGCCAGGGCAATGCGCAGTTCGGGCGCGAGCGACAACGCAACGGCAAGAAACTTGACGACTGTCGTCGTCTTGCCGGTTCCGGGCCCGCCGGAAATGATGCACAGCCGCCGCGTCAGTGCGGTAGCGGCGGCGCTACGCTGCTGGTCCGCGTGCGCACTGCTGGCCGGCGCATCGTTGCGCTCACCTAATGCCGCCGGCGCTTCCCCGAACAGTTGCCGCAGCAGTTCTGCGCGCGCTCCATCGCTTCCGACCTGCGCCGCGCAATCGAACGCGAGGAGCCTGGCGGCCAGCCTTCTTTCGTAATCCCAATAACGGTACAGATAAAGCAGTCCGCCATGGTCGAGCACGAGCGGCCGAAACGTCTTCAGAATCGCCTCCGGGCTCGTGGATTGGGCATTGCGATCTTCCGCCAGCGCGACGACCGGGCTCTCTGCCAGCGCGGCAAGCCATGCGCCCGCCGCGCTCGCGTCGAGGGTGAGGCTCGCACGAAGCTGCGGCACGACAACATCAGCACAATCCGCGGCGGCCTTCGCAGCAGCGATGTCGCGAACATCGATGCACGAATGTCCGCTACTCGCGGCGCGGCTTGCATGCCATGCGGCGCGTGCCACTGTATCGGCGTCGGCGATGGCGCCGCCGAGCTGCTTATGCAAATCGCGCATCAGTTGCGCGAACGCTTGCGCGAGATCATCGGCTGTCTCATCGGCTGCCTGGTTGCCAGCCAGGGCTGCGGGAGCGAGTCGGGGGAGCCGCGCGTTCATAGCGATTCGGCGCCCGGTCTCAACTTGCCACCAAGCACGGCGTCAAACGCTTCGATCAGCGCTTGCGGCGGTCTGCACTGGAATACGCCGCGCGGCGCGCCATCGGCGTTTCGCCACGCTGGGTGCATGCCGCGCAAAAATAGATAGAAGACGCCGCCCACGTGCTGCTCATAGTCGTAGTCGGCAATACGTTGCCGCAACCAGCGATGCAGCGCAGTGCAATAAAGCAGGTACTGCAGGTGGTAGCCCTCGCGCGTCATCGCCGCTTCAATTTGCACTGGTGCGTAGTCGGCTTCCGATGCGCCTAACCAATTCGACTTGTAATCGGCAACAAAGAAGCGTCCATCATGGTGAAACACGAGATCGATATAACCTTTCAGATAACCATCGAGCTCGCTGCGCGCCAGGGCGGGCAGCGGGATCGCGTGCCGCGCTGCGAGATTGCTG
>JACMKV010000040.1 GCA_014379915.1 Burkholderiales bacterium | reverse complement strand
GCGACGACGATCACGGGCGCCCGCACCGCCTACGCGGTCGGCCGCGATTATTCGTTGTTCCGCTTCATGGGGCACTGGAACGAACGCGCCGCCACGCCGGTCAATGCCTTGCTGGCGCAGTGCGCTGTCGCGCTGCTGCTGGTCGCGCTCGGCACCGCGACACGCGAAGGCTTCTCGACCATCGTCGATTACACGGCGCCGGTGTTCTGGCTGTTTTTCCTGCTGACCGGGATCTCGCTATTCGTTCTGCGCCGCAAGGAACCCGATATCGCGCGGCCGTTCCGCGTTCCGCTGTATCCGCTGACACCGCTGGTGTTTTGCGCAACCTGTCTTTATATGCTGGCGTCTAGCCTCGCCTACACCGGCATAGGAGCGCTGGTGGGCGTCATTGTCCTGCTCGCGGGTGTGCCGGTGCTGTTGCTGGCGCGTCGAACCAACGTTGTAACCACTCATGAACAAAGGAGAAATCATCATGCTGAAAAGGAATCTGTTGTGGGCCCTGTACCTGAGCCTGGGCTTGGCGGCCTCGGCTTACGCGGAGCAAGTTCAGAAGGACGTGCCATTCGTGCCGACGCCCGAAGAAGTGGTGGCCGAAATGCTAAAAGTGGCCAAGGTCGGAAAAAACGACGTCCTGTATGACCTGGGCTCCGGCGATGGGCGGATTCCGATCACGGCGGCCAAGCAGTTCGGCACGCGCGGCGTCGGCGTCGACATCGATCCGGAACGCATCCAGGAAGCCAACGAAAACGCCAAGCAGGCCAAAGTCACCGATAAGGTGAAATTCGTTCTGGGCAATCTGTTCGAAATGGACTTGTCGAAAGCGACTGTCATCTCGTTGTATCTGCTGCCCGACGTCAACATGAAGCTGCGCCCGAAGCTGCTGCAATTGAAGCCGGGCACGCGCATTGTCTCGCATAACTACGACATGGGCGACTGGAAGCCCGATCAATCGTTGACCGTCGGCAATCATCGCGTGTTTTTCTGGACGGTGCCTGAGCACAAGCAAGTGGGCTCGTCGAAGTAATTTTCAGGAAGGCCCCTGCCGGCCTATCGCCCTCTTGAATAGACTTTCCCCCCTTTGGAAAAGGGGGGCAGGGGGGATTCGATAGTGTCTCCTTGCTCGACCAACGATTGCTCGAGACCGTCTCCACTTTGGCCTTCGTGGCTCGGGGTGCACGAAGAATGAAATCCGACGCCGTCATTATCGGCGGCGGCCATAACGGCCTCGTCTGCGCCTGCTATCTGGCCCGCGCCGGGCTCAAGGTCCGCGTGCTGGAACGCCGCAATATCGTTGGCGGCGCAGCGGTTACCGAAGAGTTCTATCCGGGCTTCCGCAATTCGACGGCGGCCTACACCGTCAGCCTGCTGCATGCCAAAGTCATCCGCGAACTGAGGCTGGCCGAGCACGGGCTGCGGATCATCGAGCGGCCGTTCTCGAATTTTCTGCCGTTGCCCGACGGCAACTATTTCAAATCGCATTCCGGTACAGCGGCAGCGCGAGCTGAAGTCGCGCGCTTCTCGACCGTCGATGCCGAGCGCCTGCCGGCTTTCAATCGTCTGCTCGAAAACGTATCGGATGTGCTGCGCGAACTCGTGCTGCAAACGCCGCCGAACGTTGGCGGCGGGCTCGGCGATTTTTTACGCGCGCTGCAAACCCTGGGCAAAGTGCGCAAGCTCGACCTGCCGGGCCAACGCGATCTGCTCGATCTGTTCACCAAAAGCGCCGGCGATATTCTCGATGCGTGGTTTGAATCAGAGCCGCTGAAGGCCGCGTTCGGTTTCGATTCGCAAGTCGGCAATTTCGCGAGCCCCTACACGCCGGGCTCGGCTTATCTGTTGCTGCATCACGCCTTCGGCGAGGTCAACGGCAAAAAAGGCAAATGGGGTCACGCGCTCGGCGGCATGGGCGCGATCACGCAGGCGATGGCAGTCGAGGCCAAAAAGCGCGGCGTCGAGATCAGCGTCGACGCGCCGGTCACGCGCGTGAATATCGCGAACGGCCGCACCAACGGCGTCATGCTCGAAGATGGCAGCGAAGTCGAAGCGCGCTGCGTGGTTTCGAATCTGAATCCGAAGCTGCTGTATTTAGCGCTGATCGACCGCGCCGATCTCGACGCTGATTTCGTGCAGCGCATCGAGCACTACAAATGCGGCTCGGGAACGCTGCGCATGAATGTCGCGTTGTCGGAACTGCCCGATTTCACCTGCCTGCCGGGCGCCGACCTGCAGCCGCATCATCAATCCGGCATCGTTATCGCACCGTCGCTCGGCTACATGGAGCGCGCGTATTTCGATGCGCGCTCGACGGATTTCGGCGGCATGTCGCGCGAGCCTATCGTCGAAATGCTGATCCCGAGCACGGTCGACGACAGCCTGGCGCCCAGGAAAAAAGGGGATGAGGGGGCGCACGTCGCGAGTCTGTTCTGCCAGCACTTCAATCCGCAATTGCCCGACGGCGCGAACTGGGACGATCTGCGCGAAGCAGCGGCCGACCTCGCGATCGAAACCGTCAATCGCTACGCGCCGAATTTCAAGGCCAGCGTGCTCGGCCGCATGACGCTGACGCCGCTCGATCTCGAACGCAAATTCGGCCTGATCGGCGGCGATATTTTTCATGGCGCGCTAACGCTCGACCAGCTGTACAGCGCACGTCCGGTGTTGGGCCATGCCGATTACCGGAGCCCGATCCGCGGACTTTACTTATGCGGCTCTGGCACGCATCCCGGCGGCGGCGTCACCGGCCTGCCCGGCCACAACGCCGCGCGCGAAATCATTCGCGATTTCCGTTCGAGAAAGTTGGGGCGCTGATCGTGCTACCAGAGCACGCGCACCGGGTATTGGCCGATCAGCGGATCCGGCGTCAGGATCGCGAGCCCGTGCGCGAATCGCCTGACAAATCAGCAAACGGTCGAAGGGGTCTTTGTGCAGAAAAGGCAAGCGCGATACATGGAGGACGGCTTCTTCGGTTAACGGCAACGTTTGAATTCCGTGGGTTTCGCGCAGCCGCGGGACGAACGTTTGCGGGCTGTCCGGCAACGGCAAGCGCTTGTTTGCGTGCTTGACTACGATTTCCCAGGCCGATACCGAACTCAAAAATACTTCGCTTTCAGCGTCGGCAAACGCGTCTCGACATTTTGCCGAGAGCTTGGGACTGTTTAAGGCGATCCAGAGAAACGTCGAGGTATCGAGCAGATAAGCGGAGCTTTGCCGCCCGGCCGTCCTGGCACAAGCGCGTTGCACAGTTGTCTGTGGTCGGCGGCGGGATAAGGCGGGAACACAGCGCGACTTTCAGTCGCAAATCTGCCTGCCCGGCTCGCCGTCGCTACCACGGATCATAAGTGCCGAAACTCCACAGATGGCCTTCGAGGTCGCGGCAACTGAAGCCGCGGCCGCCGTAATCTTCATCCTTGATGTCGATCGCGATCTCTGCCCCAGCAGCTTTCGCGCGCCGGAAAATGACATCTGCATCGGAGACAATGACGTAGATGCTTTGCGTCCCGGCGCCGCCGATCTCGTCTGGCTGCCTGACCAGTCGGCCGTACTCCGTCTCTTTCTCGAGCACCGAGCCCAGCATGATCATGCCGTTGCCGAAAGTCAGTTGCGCGTGGGCGATCGTGCCGTCGGGATTCGCATAGGCGGCCTGTTTCGAGAATCCGAATGTTGCGCACAGCCATTCGATGGCGGCCGGTGCGTTTCGATAGCGAAGGCAGGGAATCACGTTCGCTTTGGTATGCTTTGCGAGAGTGGTCACACTAATCTCCTTTCCGTGTTGAGGGAGGAACTGCCAAAGAGGCAAATTATGTGACAATCAAAGTGGTGATTGAAGCCTGGCCGATTACCGAAAGGATCGATGACCTCCATGACTTTCACATTTTATGGCGCTGTTCCCACGGCCGGACGCATATTGCGATGGGGGCGCGTCGAATCGCGGGTTTGGGATCGGAAGTAGATAAATCAACCGCCGGGTTGCTTGCCGAAAGCGTGATAACAGTCGTGGCCACCCGTTTTCCAGTTTTTTAAATCATGACCGACGCGCCGCTAACGCTGGGTTTGACCGAGACGCAATTGCGCGCGCTGGCCGCGCACGGCGTCGCCCGCACGTTTCGCCAAAATTCCGTCGTCATCAACGAGGGCGACGAAACCGATTCGCTTTACATCATCCTGTCCGGCAAGGTGAAAGTGTATCTGGCCGACGAAAGCGGCAAAGAGATCGTGCTCAATACCGAAGGCCCCGGAAGTTATTTCGGCGAAATGGTTCTGGATGGCGGCCCGCGCTCAGCCTCGGTGATGACCCTGGAAAAGTCGACGTTCTCCGTAGTCGGCAAAAGCGAATTCAGGAAATTCCTGAGCGAAAATCCCGAAGTCGCCATCCACATCATCGAAAACCTGATCGCGCGGACGCGCGCACTGACCGAGAACGTGCGCAGCCTCGCGCTGCTGGATGTTTACGGGCGTGTCGCCAAATTGTTGCTGGAGCTCGCGCGCGAAGTAGACGGCAAACTCGTGATCGCCGACAAGCTGACCCAGCAGGACATCGCAAATCGCGTCGGCGCGTCGCGCGAGATGATCAGCCGCATCCTCAAGGATTTGGCGACCGGCGGCTATATCAAGATTGCGGACAAAAAGATCGTTATCAACAAGAAACCCCCGGCGCGCTGGTAAGTAAAGGCGAATTGTAGCGTTAGCGCTGAAGCGATGGGTTGCGCTGCGCTTCCACCCATCCTACGCGGGCGGCGCGGGCTTGAATGAATTGTTATGTGCCAACCCGATACCGAGTTGAGGCGAACCAATCGCCGCCCAGAATTGGGAGCGCAGAGCCTGAGCCGAATACGCCTGCTTGGCGGGAACTTGCAGCAACGGCACATTGATGGCTTGGCACACTTTGACCAGCAGGTCATCACGGGCTTGCACCCGTTGGCTGGAATGAGACTTGTCGTTTAGCTCAACGGCACAGAGGACAGCGAGATCGCTCGCTCGGCACACAACAAAGTCAAAGTGCTTCAACGCAATGCGATTGAGTGCGCCTTGACGGGCCGAGTTGCCCAAGCCGGGTTTGACCGTAGCAACGTCCGCAAGGCGTACCTTGCCAAAGACGCGGTGATCCGGGCCTACGGCCTGATCGAGGACGCCGAGGAATGAACGCTCTGCAGCAGAGAAGAGCGGCTTTGCGGGTTGGTATGGGAAGCCAATCGTGCCTGTGCGCCGCCTTGCTTGTTCTTAAGCGCGGCAAGAGCGACGAAGGCAACGACCAGAACGCCAACAAATATCAGAATCCATGACATGCGATGCACTCCCCTTGGCACATAACTCGATTTAGACGCGTCAAACAATATTCAAATGCTCGATCCCCGACATCACATCCCTTTCTTTCGCATCCGACCCATGCAGCTTGATCTTGAGCCGCAAGTCGTTGACCGAATCGGCGTTGCGCAGCGCGTCTTCGTAGCTGATGTGACCGGCTTCGAATAGATCGAACAGCGCCTGATCGAACGTCTGCATGCCGAGTTCGCGCGATTTGGACATGATCTCCTTGATCTCATGCACGTCGCCCTTGAAGATCAAGTCGGAGATCAGCGGCGAATTCAGCATGATTTCGATTGCGGCCATGCGGCCCTTGCTGTCTTTTTTCGGAATCAGGCGTTGCGAAACCAGCGCGCGCAGGTTCAGCGACAAGTCCATCAGCAACTGCGCCTTACGTTCTTCCGGGAAGAAGTTGATCATGCGATCAAGCGCCTGGTTGGCGCTGTTCGCGTGCAGCGTTGCCATGCACAGATGGCCGGTTTCGGCGAATGCGATCGCGTAATCCATGGTCTCGCGGTCGCGGATTTCCCCGATCAGAATCACGTCAGGGGCCTGGCGCAAAGTGTTCTTCAATGCGGCTTGCCAGGAATCGGTATCGACGCCGACTTCGCGCTGCGTGACGACACAGTTGCCGTGTTCGTGCACGAACTCGACCGGGTCTTCGATGGTGATGATGTGGTTGTGCGAATTCTGGTTGCGATAGCCGATCAGTGCGGCGAGTGAGGTCGATTTACCCGAGCCGGTGGCGCCGACGAAAACCACGAGGCCGCGCTTGCCCAGCGCGACATCTTTCAGCACCGGCGGCAGCATCAGATCTTCGAACTTCGGAATGTCGGTCGTGATCGTGCGCAGCACCAGACCTACGCGCGCCTGCTGAATGAAAGCGTTGACGCGGTAGCGGCCGATGCCGGCCGGATGGATCGCAAAGTTGCATTCCTTGGTCGCTTCGAATTCCTTGGCCTGCTTGTCGTTCATGATCGCTCGTGCCAGATCCTGCGTATGCTGCGGCGTCAGCGGCTGGTTCGAAACCGGCGTCATCTTGCCGTCTACCTTGAACGCGGGCGGAAAGCCGGCGGTGATGAACAGATCCGATGCTTTCTTCGTCAGCATGCCGCGCAATAATTCGTGCATGAATTTTAGTGCCTGATCTCGTTCCACGTCTGCTCCCTGGTTCACCTGTGCTGTCATTCCCGCGAAAGCGGGAATCTGGTTTTCGAAGCCACTGGATTCCCGCGTGCGCGAGAATGACAGCGTTCTTGATTACGGCTCACTTAGCTCTTACTGGCATCAACCCGGGAACGCATCCTTATTCGCCGCCTTGCCGCGCGCCTCGGCCGACGTAATGACATTGCGGCGCACGAGGTCGGTCAAGTTCTGATCCAGGGTCTGCATGCCGAAATTCTGGCCGGTCTGGATCGACGAATACATTTGCGCGACCTTGTTTTCGCGGATCAGATTGCGGATCGCCGGCGTACCGATCATGATTTCGTGCGCGGCGACGCGGCCCGTGCCGTCCTTGGTTTTCAGCAGCGTTTGCGAGATCACCGCGCGCAAACTTTCAGACAACATCGAGCGCACCATTTCTTTTTCCGCGGCAGGGAATACATCGATGATACGGTCGATAGTCTTCGCCGCCGAGCTGGTGTGCAATGTTCCGAACACAAGATGGCCGGTTTCAGCCGCTGTCATCGCGAGGCGTATGGTTTCCAGATCGCGCAACTCGCCAACCAGGATAATATCGGGGTCTTCACGCAAGGCGGAGCGCAGCGCGTTTGCGAAGCTCAAAGTGTGCGGGCCGACTTCGCGCTGGTTGATCAGACACTTTTTGCTTTCGTGGACGAATTCGATCGGATCTTCGACGGTCAGAATATGACCGTGTTCGTTCTCGTTGATGTCGTTGATCATCGCCGCTAGCGTCGTCGATTTCCCCGAGCCGGTTGGGCCGGTGACTAGCACGACGCCGCGCGACTGGTGCGCGATTTCCTTGAAAATTTTCGGCGCCTTGATGTCCTCGAGGCTCAGCACGTTTGACGGAATCGATCGCATCACGGCGCTAGCACCGCGCTGCTGCACGAAGGCGTTGACGCGAAAGCGCGCCAGATTCGGAATCGCGAACGAGAAATCGCACTCCAGGTTTTCTTCGTAGAATTTGCGCTGGCCGTCGTTCATGATGTCGTACACCATTTCGTGCACGTCCTTGTGCTGCATCGCCGGCAGGTTGATGCGCCGTATGTCGCCATGCACGCGGATCATGGGCGGCTGGCCTGCCGACAAATGTAGATCGGAGGCTTTGTTTTTGACTACAAAGGCCAGCAATTCGGATATGTCCATCGCATTTCCTTTTCCATGATGCCTAACGAATATAGATTTAAAGCGTAAATGATATCAATCATTTATACATTGTACTTCATGTTATTTATAAATTATGATCGCAATTGCGTCCCGCTTGCAAGCCGTTGACGAGCGGATTCGAAAGGCCGCCGCGGCTTGCGGCCGCGAGTCCGACCAGATTCGATTGCTCGCGATAAGCAAGACTTGGTCCGCAGTTGCGGTCGAAGAGGCCTATGCCGCCGGTCAAACTGCTTTCGGCGAAAGCTATGTGCAGGAAGCGGTAGAGAAAATCGCTCAACTCGCCAGCCTAATGAAAGGCTCGATCGAAACGCCCTCCCAGGTCACATCCCCGTCTTCGACCGGCCCCCTACTCCGCCCTCCGGAGTACCGCATCGGAACCACAGGGAAAGCCGGGTCGATCGGGGACGACGCACGTGGCCCCTCCTCCGGGGTCGCATCCCCGCCTTCGACGGGGCCCCTACTCCGCCCGTTGGAGTGGCACTTTGTCGGTCCGATCCAGAGCAACAAGACGCGGCTGATCGCAGAGCATTTTGCCTGGGTACATAGCGTCGACAGGCTGAGTATCGCCGAGCGCTTGTCGCGGGCGCG
>JACMKV010000349.1 GCA_014379915.1 Burkholderiales bacterium | reverse complement strand
GCTTCAATGTGCCGGTCGATGCGCCGAAATACATCAGCGGCTTCGAATCGAGAGCGATGACACGGCAGTATGAGCTTTGGTTTCCAGCCGTAAATTAACAGGCTGATGCAAAACTACTGCGCTTGCCAATATTTCGTTGCGACGAAGCGAGAAATGCTCAGGTACTCGCGTGTACATTCCGCTTTCTCGCTCCGTCGCGCCTCATCTTGGCTGCGCTCGCTACGTTTTTCAACAGCCTGTTAAGCGGCCGCGATTCGCGGAGGCTACCAGTCCGCCCACCAGACATTCGTGGCGCGGCGCTGCGCGGATTTACGCTGCTCGAGGTGTTGATCGCGCTCGCCGTGGTGGCAATCGCGCTCGGTGCGGCAGTGCGCGCCGTCGGCGGCGTCACCGATCATTCGCTCGAAGCAAGCGGCCGCATCCTGGCAAGCTGGGTCGCGCAAAACCGGCTGGCCGAACACATTGCGCGGCGCGATTGGCCGGAAGCTGGCGAGACGCGCGGCACGGCCGAGCAGGGCGCGCGCAGCTGGCTCTGGAAGGAGATCGTCAGCGAGACGCCGAATCCGGGTTTTCGCCGCATCGAGATCAAGGTTGGCGCCGATGGCAATGACGAAGATTACGTACGCGCGCGCCTGATCGGCTATCTGGCCAATCCAGCCAACAACCCCCCGGATAATCCAGCCAGCAACCCGCCGGATAGCCCGGCCAACAACCCGCCGGATAATCCAGCCAGCAACCCGCCGAATAATCCAGCTAACGATCCGCCGGAAGATGAGGCCGACAGCCCTTCATGATTTTGACTTCTGCGAACCATAGCCCGCGTAGGCGTCTGGCTGCCGGCTTCACGCTGATGGAAGTGCTGATCGCGCTGGTTATCGTCGCGCTGATGTCGGGAATCGCATTTCGTGGCTTGAGCGCCGTGCTCGACAGCCGCGAACGGTTGGCCGCGGAAAACCGCAAGTGGCGCGACATTGCGCTGCTGTTCACGCGATTCGAGCAGGACGTGACGGTAGCCGTAAACAGGCAGATCCGCGATACCAACAACCTCGTCATTCCGGCTTTCATTGGCAAGACCGACCCGGTCGGCGTATACGATGCGCATCTACATTTCAGCCGCATGGGCACGGGCGATCAGATCGGCGGCATGTCCGATATTCAGCGCGTCGGTTTCCGCTATCGCAACGGCGCGATCGAGCAATTGCTGTGGCCGGTGCTCGATCAGGCGCCGCGTAGCAAGCCGGCGGTAATCGAACTGATGCGCGGCGTTAAAGAATTCGATTTGCGCTATCTGGATCAAACCGGGACCTTGCAGCCGCGCTGGCCAGTCGCGGCGCAGGCTAATCCCTTGCCCGACGCTGTGCAGATCATCGTCGGCCTCGCTTCAGGTGAACGCTTTACACGGATCTTTTTGCTGCCATGAGTCTTGTGGCCGCGCTTAACCTTCAGCAATTCCACCCACCGCGCCGGCAACGCGGCATCGCCGTCATCATGGCCATCCTGATCGCGGCGCTGGCGGCGAGCGTCGCATCGTTCATGATGTGGCAGCAGCAGGTGTGGGCGCGCCAAGTCGAGAATCTGACCGCGCTGGCGCAGGCGAACGCGGTCAGTCAGGCTGCCCTGGAATGGACGCGCATGATCCTCGCCGAGGACCTGAAAAGCGGCGATATCGATCATCCCGGCGAAGTCTGGGCGACCGTCGTGCCGGCGCTGCCGGT
>JACMKV010000348.1 GCA_014379915.1 Burkholderiales bacterium | reverse complement strand
TGGCTGTACGTCGCCGTGTTGATGGCGGCGACCGAAGCGAATCTGGTTGCTGCTGCGATGACGTTTTTGTTGTACGGACTTTTGCCGCTCGCGCTCTTGCTGTGGGTGGTCGGCACGCCGCAGCGACGGCGCGAGCAACGAAAGCAACGCGACCAGCTTGAGAAGAAGGACTTCTGAAGCCGTAGTCCAACTATTCGAATTGGCGGACCAGCGCGATAACGGCAATACCGAGCGCAATCAGTGCGGCCTGCTGGATCGTATCGGCGATCCGCGGACGCTTGTGCAGCCCCGGAATCAAATCCGCGACGGCGACATAGATCATGCTCGCTCCAGCCAGCGCCAGTAGTGCGGGCACCCATTGCTGCATCGTCTGCAGCGCGAAATAAGCGATCACCGCGCCGACCAGCATTGCCATGCTCGACACCAGGTTGAACAACAGCGCGCGCGACCGCGAATAGCCCGAGTGCAGCAGGATGAAGAAGTCGCCGGTTTCCTGCGGAATCTCATGCGCGATGATGGCGAGCGACGTCACGATGCCGAGCTGAATGTCGGCGAGAAACGCGGCCGCGATGATGATGCCGTCGACGAAGTTGTGAAACGTATCGCCGATGATGATCAGCAAACCGCTGCGGCCGCGATCGCCGGTTCCGACAGCCAAACTGTCATGCGCCTCGCATTGCTCGTGATGACAATGCCGCCATAGCACGAGCTTCTCGAGCACAAAAAACAACAGGATGCCGGCCAGCACGGTGGCGGCGGTTTTTTCGATGTCGCCGGAAAGCTCGAACGCGTGCGGCAGGATTTCAAGGAACGCCACGCCGAGCAGCGCGCCAACCGCGAAGCTGACGAGCATTGCGACGCGCGCCGGGCTCGCGCGAAATGTGAAAGCCGCGGCCGCCGCAACGCTCAACAACCCGCCGATGAGCGTGGCGGCGACTATCCAGTACAGTGCGGGCATGAACCTGCTTCGCGGAAAAAGCCGGATTATACGCGGACATGCATACGGCATGCCGCCGCGGTAATCACTCCGTTATGGAGCCTCGGATCAAGTTGTCATCCCCGCGGAAGCGGGAATCTAGGTATCGTAACTATATGATTTGCGAGTCTTCTGGATTCCCGCTTTCGCGGGAATGACAGCGATGGGACTTATTCAATACCCTCCTTATTCGTAAGCCAGCCAGATCAGCGACGCAAAGCGGCCGGTGATTCTGTCGCGCCGGTGGGAGAAGAAGCGCGCATCGCTGACCGTGCAATACTCGCCGCCGTAGCTCGCTGTTACGCCGCACTCGGCGAGGCGCATGCGAGCGAGCGCATAAATGTCGGCGAGCCATTTGCCCTCTTGCAGCGCAATGAAGGCTGATTTCGCTGCCGCGTTGCGTGCGGTAAAAGCTTGCAGGACATCTTCGCCGACTTCGAATTTCCGCGGGCCGATCGCCGGGCCGAGATAGGCGATCAGCTTGGAAGGCTGGACCTGCATCGCTTGCACGGTTTTCTCGACAACGCCAGCCGCGAGCCCGCGCCAACCGGCATGGGCGGCGGCAACACAACTACCCGAACGATCGCATAACAGGACAGGCAGGCAGTCCGCGGTCAAAACCGCGCAAACCACGTTCGCACGATGCGCAACGCTGGCGTCGGCTAAAGGCCGAGCCCAATCGAAACCGCGCTCGGCGCCGGTTACCGCGCCTCGTAAGCTGTTTTGCGCGCTCGACGCTGCATCGGCATCGACAACCACCGTTCCGTGTTGCTGGCTCAACCAGAACGGATCCGCCGGCAGATGACAGCGCAGCCGCTTGCGGTTTTCCTCGACGGGTTGCCATTGATCGTCGACGTGAGCGCCGAGGTTGAGGCTGTGATAGGGGCCTGCGCTTACGCCGCCGCGGCGCGTCGTGATCAGCGATCGAACATTCGGCGGCGCCGGCCAGTTCGGGATGATGCAATCTTCAAACGTCATGACGGCGATCCTCTGCTGCGCAAGGCTGCGAGCAAGTCGCTCATATCTTCGGGCAGGCCGACTTGCCAGCCAACCCTTTTTCCGGTCGCGGGGTGATCCAGCGCGAGCGCGGTCGCGTGCAGCGCTTGCCGGGGGAATTCGCTGATCGCCGGCGATGCCGAGCGCTTGCCGGGATGCTTGCCGAGGTACAGCCGATCGCCGACCAGCGGATGACCAATCGACTGCAGATGCACGCGAATCTGATGCGTGCGTCCGGTTTCGAGCTTGCAGTCGACGAGCGCGCATTCGGCGAATTGCTCGAGGGTGCGGTAATACGTCACCGCCGGTTTACCCGAGGCCACTACCGCCATTGTGGTTCGCCGCAGCGGGTGGCGGCCGATGGGCGCTTCAACCTTGCCCGAGCGGGCGGGGTGACCGAATACGATCGCCAGGTAATCGCGGCTGACGCTGCGCGCCTGCAGCTGACGGACGAGGCAGGTCTGGGCAACTTCGGTTTTAGCGATCGCGAGCAAACCGCTGGTGTCCTTGTCGAGCCGGTGCACGATGCCGGCGCGCGGCAATCGGCCAAGTTGCGGCGCGTGCTGGAGCAAGGCATTCAGCAGAGTCCCGCTCCAGTTGCCGCTGCCGGGGTGAACCACCAGGCCGGCCGGCTTGTTGACGATGATCAGCGCCTCGTCTTCGTGGGCGATGTCGAGCGCGATATCTTCGGGATGATATGCGAGCTCCGCTCCCCCGGCAGCCGGATGAACGAGCACAGTCTCGCCGCCGCGAATTTTTTGTCTGACAGTAGCGAGTGCGCCGTCGAGTATCACGCGGCCTTCCTGAATCCAGCTTTGCAAGCGGCTGCGCGAATGTTGCGGCAACAAACGCGCGAGCGCCTGGTCCAGGCGCAACCCCGCGCAACTGACCGGCACGATCAGTTCGATTGCGGCGTACTGGTCTGGGTTATCCGTCGGGGAAGACATCGATTCGTCCGCTAAAGGCGGCCTGGGGCGTGCGCTATAATTCACTTTTTGATTCAGAAGACCTGCCATGAGACGTAGTGTATCGGTAATTCTGGCGTTGCTGATCAGCGCCTGCGGCCTGCTCCCCGACAAGATCGACGAGACCAAAAACTGGTCGGCATCGCGATTCTATTCGGAAGCGAAGGAGGAGCTGCAAGACGGCAACTATCCACGCGCTATTCAGCTATTCGAAACGCTGGAGTCGCGCTACCCGTACGGCCGCTTCGCCCAGCAGTCGCAACTCGAAGTCGCTTACGCCTACTACAAGGACGACGATCCGGCTTCGGCGATCGCCGCCGCCGATCGCTTCATCAAACTGCATCCGAATCACCCGAATGTCGATTACGCGTACTACCTGAAAGGGCTGACCAGCTTCAACGAAGAAGCCGGCTTTTTCGCGGCCGTCGGCGGCCAGGACCTGACCGAGCGCGATCCGAAAGCGACGCGCGAATCGTTCGAGGCGTTCAAGGAGTTGGCGACGCGTTATCCGCAAAGCCGCTATGCGGCCGATGCGACCGCGCGCATGCTCTACCTGACCAACGCACTGGCGGCGCATGAAGTTCACGTCGCCCACTACTACCTCAAGCGCGGTGCGCATATCGCCGCCATCAATCGCGCGCAGTACGTGCTGATGACCTATCCGCAAGCGCCGGCGCGCGAAGAAGCGCTGCGGATCATGATGAATTCCTACGACGTGATGGGCATGACGAACCTGCGCGATGACACCGCCCGCGTGCTGCAGCAAAACTTTCCCGATAGCGGCAGGGGCGACAAAAGCTGGTGGAAGTTTTGGTAAGTGCCGGTAGTGCTTGCGGCGTTGAGGAGCGCGGTGTTTCTGATCGGAAAAGAACGGGGCGGGCCAGTCAATGACAGGCCCGCCCCGGCTAATTTTAAGACTACGCCCTGCTGATGCTTATTCCTTGACCAGATCGCCGCCTTCGACCTTTACCTTGTCGCCCGAGGCGAGGCCGGGATCGGTTGCTTCCGTGAACGTCCGGTAGCCGCCGGTTTCCATTTTCACGAGGATATCGTAGCGCGTCGTTTTCTTGACCTGTTTCTCGATCTGATGGCCGGCCAAGCCGCCGCCAAGAATGCCGGCCACGGTAGCGATTTTTTTGCCGCTGCCTCCACCGATCTGGTTGCCCAGCAAGCCGCCGCCGACCGCTCCCGCCACGGCGCCCAGACCCGAGCCTTCGCCTGCTTCCTGTATCACATCAACCGAGCTGACGACGCCGCAGTTGTCGCAAACCCTGGCGGGTGCGACTTCATTCATTGCGACTCTGTCATTTACAACTTTTTGGCTTGACCTTGCCGTGCTCGGCGCCGGGCTCTTTTTTGCAACGGTCGAGGCAGGCCTGGATTCACCGGCCATGCCCGTTATCGGTTTCTCGGCAACGGTCGCGGGGGGCTGGGCGTTCGCCGTAATCGCGGCCGGAATTTCGACCCTGCTTGCGGGTTTGGCTTCGCTCAACTGGATCGCGTCGCTTTGCGTGTTTTTCGAGAACGAGTCGGGAATGACGCCGGTCATGACGGCGATGCCGACGCCGCTGAACAGGATGACCGAGATCGCGGCGATGATAAGTATCGGGTTGGTCTTGCTGGGGGAGGTAGACATGTGTTCTCCAATTTGCATTAAGAAAAATACTTAAATCCATATATGACAAGGAATAAGTAAGCGAATTAAAGCAGATTGTCAGCTCACACGCAACCTCAACGCGAGAGTTGCGCCTGGCTCCGCTATAGATTTAGAAAAGAAAAACCGAGCCACAGAGATCACAGAGAAACTGAAAGCAGGGCGCTTGCT
>JACMKV010000347.1 GCA_014379915.1 Burkholderiales bacterium | reverse complement strand
TGCCGGACAGCAATGGGAACAGGTTATAGATACGGGGCCCGATGGCTTGCATCTGCGCTGATTTACGAAATCTTGCGGACTTGACACAGAGGAAAAAAAAGCAGGGAAAGCCCTGCTTCGAGTCGACTACGGTTTGCTGTTTTTCGTTATTTAACTCCGCGCTTATTTGCCACGTTTACTTGCCGCGTTTACTTGCGTGTCGAGCCCGAACTGCCGCCCGCATTTTCATTCACATGACCCCCCGCCGACGAACCTTGGCTGGTTGGGTCGCTTGGCTTCTCTCCGATCGGAGCTGAGTCATTGTTAGTATTCCCGGTGCCTGCTCCGACACCCGTTCCAGCGCGGCCCGACACGCCGGCTTCGTCTTTGGTTCCGGTCTTGATCGACGACATCATCTTGTCGCGCTCTTTCGCCGCTTTTTTCATGCAATTGGTTTTAGCCTCCCCGCTTTGGTTGCTGCAATTTGCTACCGCGGCCTTGTACTCGGTTTGCACTTCAGCGCTCGTGGGGCTCGACGCGCCATCGGTCACGCCGCGTTGCATGCCGTAGTCGGATTTGCCTTTACCGCTGCTCGCGTCGCGATCGCGCGTGGGCGTCGCATCGCTACCCGATGGGCCGGCCATGGGCCGTCCATCGGTCACGCCGCGTTGCTGTTTGTAGTCTGATCCGGGCTCGCCGGTTACGTTGTCCTTTGCCCGTGGATTCGTCGGTTCGGCCTGAGCCTGCTTTCCTTTCGTGCTATCGGACGCGCTTTGATTCGACTCGGCAACAGCCCCAAAACTCAAACTCGCCGTGAACAGCACCGCCAACATTCTGCTTAACAACTTGCTCATACATTTCTCCTCGATCAGGGTTGATAATTATTATGCGGCAAACAGCCGCAGCCCACCGCGAACAGCAATAACCGTACCCAACCAGCGTAGCGGCTTTATGCTTCGCCCGCCGCCGCACCGCCGCGATAGCGCGATCGAATGCCCGGCGCATTCAAGCGTCATTCATCGTGTTTGTTGCCGTTGTACTCGTCGTGTGGTCGCGCGTCGTCCTCGATAACCGACGGGTCAACACTCTGTTCCCGCAGCAAGCGCCGTTCCTGTTTTTCCTGATCGACGGATCGGCGAATGGCGTGCTCGTGTTACAGCGGCTGGGTGTAAAGCCGGTCGTCGCTCCGATTGGCCGATGAAGCAGCGGCGCGCCAACGGGCTGCGAAGGATAAAAAAACCCGCGACATAATAGTAGGTGGCAGGTTTCGCAGGGTTGATGCTCAGTTCTTTTTACAAATCATTGTAATTTTTACTGCCTTTCGTTTTGATCGCGCTGTTGTTCCCGCTTTGTTCCTGGTCCTCGCGGTCGCGCGTGTAGCCGCCATATAGTTCGGCTTCCGCGCTCAGCCAGTCGTCTTCTTCCTTGCCCGGCTCGAAACCGCGGTGCTCGGCGCGCGCATAAGCGGCAACGGATATTTTTTGATGGCGTTCGTCCGCGTTCTCCGCAATCGAGTTTCCGGGTATTCCGGGTAGCGCTTGCGCATCGACATCCGATGAACTGGCCTCGTCTTCCGATAGGCTCATCACACTCTGCTTGCGATCTGGTTCGCCGTCTTCGACATTCCGCGGGCTCTGCTGCGCATTGTTGTCTTGCTGAACCTGCTGAGTCGCGCTGCCCTGCTTGTCGCCTGGGCCGGCTTTACGTTTGGAGGAGCTGCCTGATTTCTTGGCTGGCTGATCGTTCTGCTTGCCGCTGTTTCCGTACCGTTCCATTAGCTCCTCCGGTTAGCGATGAATAGCTTCGAGGCAATTAATATACGCGACCAGAGCGGGAACATCGAGCAGAAAACCGGCGACAAATCGATCGTAACTTGATTTGAGAGGTGCTGGGACTCAGGCAAAACAGTAGCAATGGGATGCTCTGTGACCGACGCACGCTTCCGGTCACAAGAACCCCTTGTACAGAGCAAATTCGTCGCAGCGAAGGGCGCGGGATGTCACGCCGAACACGGAGTGTGCCGCTTTGCAAAATGACGCGCCCCGCCCTTTTTAGCCGTCTCGCTATTTTGGCAAAAAAGCCGCAGTAAGTTTTACAATTCGGTTGAACGATAATGGGTGTCTGCGCCATTCTTTTACCGGCTGGTCGGGAACGCTTCGTGCTCAACTTACCGTATGGCCATTTTTTGAGCCGCATTCAAGGAGCAAAACATGACTCATCGATCCTTCACAAAAGCATCCTGCACTGTGGCCATGATGGCGCTTGTGTTCGCAGCAGGATGCGCGAGCGTACCGGCGCCGACGGACCAGATGGCTCTATCGCACGCCGCCGTGTCGGAAGCGCAAAGCGCCGGAGCGCCAGAATTCGCACCCGTCGAATTCCGCTCGGCGCAGGCGCGACTCGAAGAGGCGCGTACCGCGTTTCAGGGCGAAAACTATGTTGTCGCACGACGCGCTGCGGAACGCGCCGAGGTCGATGCCAAGCTTGCGGAGACCAAGGCGCGCTCGGCGAAGGCCAATCGCGCAGTCGCCGAACTACGCCAGGGTATAGAGGTACTGCGCGAGGAAATCGAACGCAAATCCAACTAAGCTGCGGACTGCCGACGTTGTTTGCGGACCACGGGCCGTACACGTAAAGCTGTGCCGTGTGCTTAAATGAGTTCAGTAAAAGAATCCGGCAAAGGAGAAGGCTATGAAACCTATTAAAGCGCGGACCACGAAGATCACCGTTGCGATCGCCGCCATGTCCGCCGTCGGTTGCGCGAGCGTTCCGGAAAAAAATCCTGCGGTCGAACAGGCGCGTGCTGCTTATACGGCCGCAGCTTCCGATCCGCAGGTCGCGCAAAACGCCGCCGTCGAACTGAATCGCGCCGAGCGCGCACTTGCGGAAACCGAACGGCTATGGAAAGACGGGGCCGAGCAGGCGCAGATCGAACACAACGCCTATCTGGCAACGCAGCGATCGAAGATTGCACGCGAAACCTCGCAGCTGCGGGCGGCCGAGCAGGCGGTGACGACGACCGGCTCCGAGCGTGATCGCGTGCTGCTGCAGGCACGCACTCGCGAAGCAGAAGCGGCGCGCAATCGCGCCGAAACGCAATCGCAGGATGCCGAACAGTCTCGTCTCATCGCCGAAGCTCGCGCACGCGAAGCGCAAGCTGCGCGCGACCAGGCGCTTGAGCAATCGCGTGAAGCTCAGACCGCACGCGAGCTTGCAGCGGCGCAATCGGCCGAAGCGCTGGCCGCAAAACAACGCGCCGAGGAAATGCAGCAGCGCGCGAAAGAACTGGAGTCGCAACTTTCCGAGCTTAAGGCGAAACAAACCGAACGCGGTCTGGTGTTGACGCTCAGCGATGTGCTGTTCGATACCGGCCGAGCGGAATTGCGCCCCGGGGCATCGCGCGCAATCGATCAACTGACTAAGTTCCTAAACGAGTATGCGGAGCGGTCGGTGATGGTCGAGGGCTTTACCGATAGCGTCGGCGCCGAAAGCTACAACCAGGATTTGTCGGAGCGGCGCGCCAATGCCGTACGCGCTGCGCTGGTCACGGCCGGCATCAATCCCGGGCGCGTCAATGTGCGCGGTTTTGGCGAGGCGTTCCCGGTGGTCAGCAACTCGACGCCGAGCGGCCGCCAGCAAAACCGGCGCGTTGAAGTCATCATCTCGGATGAAAACGGAAAAATCCCGGCAAGAACGGCATCGAGCACGCCGCCTTCCTGATGGCGCCTGGATGCCGGCAATTCAAATTTGAAGGAACGTTCGCGGCAAAACCAACTAGCCGCGGCGAACCCGCACCGCCCGAGTCGGTGAGCGCTGCCTGCCTAGTTCATTTGCCGGCTCATTTGCCGGGAGCGTTGCCGTGCCATCCGGAAGTCTTGCAGCTTCCGCCTTTCCAGGCGTGCGCCGAATATTCGCGCTGATGGAATAAGCTATAATCGGCGCGGGTCGTTCACTCGGATCGTGGGATGAAAAACGCTAACGCAAAACTTGCCCTGCTCCTCGCCGTGCTATTT
>JACMKV010000346.1 GCA_014379915.1 Burkholderiales bacterium | reverse complement strand
TGGTTAGGTGTCATCAGTTAGGCGCTGACACGCCGAACTGACCCGCGCAATCAGGCCAGGGTCAAGACGATCTTGCCGATATGCGCGCCGGACTCCATCAGCCGGTGTGCATCGGCGGCTCGCTCAAGTGGAAAGGTCGCGTGCACGATCGGCCGGATCTTCCCTGATTCAAGCAGCGGCCAGACTTTTTGGCGAAGCGCATCGGCGACCTTTGCTTTGAACGCCACCGGCCGTGCGCGCAGCGTCGACCCGGTCAAAGTTAGGCGCCGCATCAGCATCGCTGTCAAATCGAGCGAGACTTTGGCGCCGCCTAAAAAAGAGATGATCACAATGCGGCCATCGTCGGCCAAGGCGCGCAGATTACGCGCGACGTAATCGCCGGCGACCATGTCGAGAATCACATCGACGCCCGTCCCTGCCATTTCAGCTTTGACGATTTCGACGAAATCTTCTTTGCGGTAATTGATCGCCCGAGCGGCGCCTAGCGCCTCGCACGCCGCGCACTTTTCTGCCGACCCGGCAGTCGCAAACACGCGATGACCGAATGCGCACGCCAGCTGGATCGCTGTCACCCCGATGCCGCTGCTGCCGCCGTGCACGAGCAAGGTTTCACCCTCAGCCAACTTTGCGCGGTCGAATACATTGCTCCACACGGTAAAAAACGTCTCGGGTAGAGACGCGGCTTCTGCTTCGCTCAGCCCGCTCGGAACCGGCAAGCATTGCGCTGCCGGGGCCGCCGCGAATTCGGCATACCCGCCACCGGCAAGAAGGGCGCAAACCGCGTCGCCCACGCGAAGTTCGCTGACGTCTTGGCCCAGCGCGGCGATTGTGCCGGCGACCTCCAGGCCCGGGATTTCCGACGCGCCCGGTGGGGGAGGATAGCGGCCGCTGCGCTGCAGGACGTCGGGACGATTGATACCCGCAGCTCCCACTTTGATCAAAACTTCACCGCGACCGGGCTGTGGCAGCGGAAGCTCGGCGACGCGCAAAACTTCGGGTCCGCCAAAACTTGTGATGGCGATTGCGCGCATTGTTTCGGGTGATGCTTTAGTCATGGCGTGATCGGAACGATTGAGGCGAATCGCGGTTCTACGATGACTGTTGCCAGGGTTTCAATCTACTCGCTGCAAACTGCAGCCGTTCAGCAGTCGAATTGCGCAGATGCCGGCCTTCACATAAACGTTGGCGATCATAAACTACCCCCGCCCTCATCCCCATCCCCCTTGACGGGGGAGGGAGCGATATGAGTAGCCTGCATTGAGAAGGCCGCCCGTGTTGCGGCCGGCCCGCGGCCGCGCATTTGAAATGCGAAAGAGATGGAGCGCGGCCATGATAATGACACCCGCGCTCAAACTACAAGCGCAATCAGCGCACTGATTTTTGGCAGCAGCCGCTGAGTGGATCAGGCTAACGGAGGGCCGGGTTGCAGCAAATGACTCATCAACGCGCGCAGCTTGGCGGGACGCACAGGCTTATGCAGCAACTGATAGCCGCTGTCGCGCGTTTCGCGCAGGCGATCGGGGGCGGTATCACCGGTGATCAAGACGCTGGCGATTTTTTTGCCGTAGCGCGCCTGGATGATGCGGATGGCGTCGATGCCCGTGGTATTTCCGCGTAAACGGTAATCCGCCAGTACCAGTTCCGGGGCATCGCTCCGCTTGGCCAGCGCCTGGATCGCCTCGTCGATCGAACCGACGCTCAACACTTGGCATCCCCACTGGCCGAGCAGTGCCTGCATGCCATCGCGGACCGCGCGTTCATCGTCGACGACAACAACGAATTTGCCGCGCAATGCATCCAGCGCGGACGCGCTCGCCCCCGGTTGAAAGCGGCGGGCCGACGCGGTCTCGCCGCACGGCACCGTGATCTTGAATACCGAGCCGCGGTCCGCTTCGGAGCGGAACTCCAGATTGACGGCCAACAGATCAAGCAAACGCCGGACGATGGCGAGCCCCAATCCGAGCCCTTTTTTGCGGTCGCGTTCAGGGTTGCCCAGTTGATAGAACTCTTCGAAAACCTTGTCGCGATATTCCTCTGGAATACCGGAACCGCTATCCCATATTTCGATGCGTATTTGCCCGCCGGAGCGGCGCGCGCCCACAACCACGCCGCCCTTTTGCGTGTAGCGGATTGCGTTGGATACCAGGTTGGCGAGCACGCGGCCGAGCAATATCGGGTCGCTGCGCACTACGGCGCTCGACAGAGAGACTTTGAATCGCAAACCCTTTTCGGCCGCCTGCGCGCCGAATTCGGTTTGCACCTGATCGAACAGGGTTTGCAGCGGAAAATCCTGAACCGCGGTCTGGATGATGCCGGCATCGAGCTTCGAAATATCCAGCAGGGCATCGAACAGACCCTCCAGCGATTCGATCGACGCATTGATGTTGCCGACGATGCTGCGTTCGCTTTGGCCGCTGACCTTTTCGCCCAGCGTTGCCGTAAAAAGTCCGAGCGCATGCAGCGGTTGCCGCAGATCGTGGCTGGCCGCGGCCAGGAATTGGGATTTGGCGCGATTGGCAGCTTCGGCTTCATGCTGCGAGCGTTCGGCGAACGCCTTCTGCTCGGTCAGCCTCTCGATGAGATCGATGTTTTCGTAGCGCCGGTTCAGCGAATCGGCGAACACACGACTCAGGTTGCGCCCGAATACCAGTGACACAACCAGCAACACGATACCGAGCGCGGCAATAATCAGATGAGGCGTATCGCCTTCCAGCGCGGTGCGAAGGACGATTGGGACAAGTATCGGTACGATAAACGCATGGAACGAGGGCAGGTAGACCGGACTTAGCGTAGTCGCGCCCGCCGCTACCGCATACAGCGCGACCGTCAACATCGCCTGCTGGCTCGGCGAATCGGGTACGTACATGACGATTCCGGCCAGCCCCCAGATGCAGCCATTGATGGCCGACGCGATCACGATGTAGTTGCCCCACCGCTTGGCATCGGCCGCCAGCGGTTGCGCCTGGCGGTATCTGAAAAACAGCGTGAAGCGCACAACGCCGAGCATGCACAAGGCGCTCAGCCACGCAATCATCGGCAGCGCGGGCCGCTGACCCCAGGTCCCGATCATGAGGAATAGCGCGACCACGACGAGCGCCGCGTAGGTAACCGGCGTTTGCTTGTAAAGCGTGCTGATTTGCTCCGAGCGAATCAGATCCGTGCGGCTCGAATCGCGAGAAGCAGGGAGTGCCATCTTCGTCACATTACCCAGGCGCATGGTTGGCGGAAAAACCCGAGACTTTCAGGGCAGCGGACCGCATTTGCGTTCCTGCGATTATGCGTCGGAATTTTGCGTGAGGTATATAGGACTTAAGTCTTAGGACAAAAGTACTAGCGGGAACGCCGCTAAGGCAACAATGCCGGAAGAAGTTTGTGAAGCAATGAGGGTATGACGACAGGCTAAGTGCTATAACTTATTGTCCAAGCTGAAATACTGCTGGTAACGCTGAAAATTGCGCACGTAGTGAAGGGCGTTTTGTTCGATGCCGCTGATTTCGGTTGCGGTCAATGCACGTACGACCTTGCCCGGCGAGCCGACGACCAGCGATCCATCCGGAATGATCTTACCTTCGGTAATCAGAGCGTTGGCGCCGATCAGGCAGTTCTTACCGATCACAGCGTGATTCATGATGACGCTTTTTATTCCAATCAACGAGTTATCGCCAATCTTGCAACCGTGCAGCACCACCATATGGCCGACACTGACGTTTTTGCCGATAACAAGCTCGATGCCTTCGTCGGTGTGCAGCACCGCGCCATCCTGGATGTTGGAGTTCTCGCCGATCACAATGCGGTCGGTGTCGCCGCGCACGACAACGTTGAACCAGATGCTCGCGTTGTTTTCGAGCACGACCGATCCGATGACGACGGCATTGTCGGCAATATAGTGGTTGCCGCGCGCTTCAATTTTTCTGTCGCCTAGCGAATATTTCATGGTGATGGATTAGAAGAGGAAGAAATCGTCGCGGGGCGACGTTGAGATGACGTCAGGCGGCGCCATTATAGTTCGCGCCGAATTTACCGAAAAGTCGCTTAGCGCGATAATGAGCCCTTTTCAGGAGACAACATGACCGATATCGCCGGCTTGCTGGGGAAAGACGCGAAAGACCTGCTCGATTATCGCTGCAAGGGGATACCGAAAGAATCGCTGCACTTGCCGGGGCCCGACTATATCGAGCGCGTGGTCGCCGTTAAAGATCGCAAGCCCGCGGTGCTGCGCAATCTGCAGGCGATGTTCGATCATGGCCGTCTGGGCGGAACCGGTTTCCTGTCGATCCTGCCGGTCGATCAGGGCGTCGAGCATTCGGCCGGCGCATCGTTTGCGCCGAACCCGCTGTTTTTTGATCCGGCCAATATTTGCCGGCTGGCGGTCGACGGCGGCTGCAACGCGGTTGCGTCGACCCTGGGCGTGCTGAGTTCGGTCGCTCGCAGCTACGCGCACCGCATTCCGTTCATCGTCAAAATCAATCACAACGAGATGCTGACCTATCCGAACATCTATGATCAGACGCCGTTCGCAAGCGTCGATCAGGCGTTCGATATGGGGGCGGCTGCGGTCGGCGCGACGATTTTTTTCGGCTCTGATCACTCGCGCCGACAAATTCAGGAAGTTTCGGAAGCGTTCGCGCACGCCCACGAATTGGGTATGGCAACCATTCTTTGGGCTTACACGCGCAATCCCGAATTCAAAAAAGACGGTGTCGATTATCACGTATCAGCCGATTTGACCGGCCAGGCCAATCACCTCGCTGCGACCATCAACGCCGACATCGTCAAGCAGAAAATGGCGGAAAACAACGGTGGCTACAACGCCATCAAGTTTGGCAAGACGCACGCCAAGGTTTACAGTGAGCTGACGACCGATCACCCGATCGATCTGGTCCGCTATCAGGTCGCCAATTGCTATATGGGGCGCGCTGGGTTGATTAACTCCGGCGGTGAATCCGGCAAGGACGATTTGACCCAGGCCGTGCGTACCGCTGTGATCAACAAGCGCGCTGGCGGCATGGGGCTGATTTCGGGGCGCAAGGCGTTCCAGAAACCGATGCAAGAAGGCGTCGCGC
>JACMKV010000345.1 GCA_014379915.1 Burkholderiales bacterium | reverse complement strand
GCTAGGACCAGGTGTGCGCGCATATTGGCTGAACGCTTCGACCATGCTTTTCAGCGCGCCGACCTGGGTCTCGATGTTTTGCGTCGAGCGTTCGAGCATTTCGGCATCGGCGGGTTCGAGCTTGGCGCTCAACTTGCGCTGCATGCGCTCGGCCGACAGCTGAATCGGCATCAGCGGGTTTTTGATTTCGTGCGCGAGCCGCCTCGCGACCTCGCTCCACGCGGCATGGCGCTGCGCTTCCAGCAGGTGAGTGATGTCGTCGAACACGACGACATGATCGGCCTGGTCGCCGGGAAGTCGCGTCCCGCGCAGCAGCAGCACGCGGTTGCCGGCGCGATCGGAATATTCAAGCTGCCTTTCCCACTCGCCGCCCTCGGCGCGAGAGAACGATTCTAGAATCGCTCGACTGAGCCCTTCAAGTCGCGGCGAGCACTCAGGCCATGCTTTCAACTCGACACCGCGCAAGGCGCTGAAATCAACGTGCAGCAAGTGGGCGGCGCTCGGATTTTCCGAACGCAGGCGAAACGCTTCGTCGAACGACATGACGCCCGCTGACAGATTCGCCAGCAAACTCTCGACGTAGGCCTTGGCGGTTTCGAGCTGCGTCTGGTTGCGTTGCGCGGCGGCGCGCGCTTCCGCGAGTTGTTGCGTCATCCGGTTGAACGACTGCGTCAGTACGCCGAGCTCATCGCGTCCGGGTAGCGTGTGCTGCTGGGAAAAATCGCCCTGTGCGACGGCGCGCGTGCCCTTGGCCAGAATGCCGAGCGGCGCCGACAATCGTTCCGACAGAAAAAAGGCGAGCGCGAAAGCGCCGAGCAAGGCGAGCAGCAGCGCAAGCGTCAAGGTCACGCCATAGAGCTGCTTCAACCCTTGCCGGGACAGCGTCAATTCCTGGTAGTCGCGATAAATGCTTTGCACGATTTCGGCGTCCTGCGCGAGCTGCGTTGGCACCGGCTGCAGCAATTGCAGCATGCGTGCGTCCTCGCTGAACGTGTAGAGATTGATCGGCACAACCACGCGCAACTGCAATCCTTCGTCGGCGACCGCCTCGACCGCGCTGTAGCCCTGCTGCAAGCGGACCTGGCGCAGCACGCCGGCGCTCGGCAGATCGGGCATCAGGTCAGCGCGCTCGCCGGTCGAAAAGGCAACCACGGCGCCGCGGCGATCGAACAAGGTCGCCTCCTGCACGCCGGTCTGCTCACGCAGCTGATTCAGCGCCGACAGATGCTGATGCGTCGGCAATTCCGACAAAGTCAGCGCGATCGAATCCCCGCTGGCGATCAAGTCTTTCAGCATCTGGTCCAGCGCGGTACGGCCGAGGCTCAAGCCGCCCTCGAGCGCCTTGTCGACCCGCACGTCGAACCATGAATCGATGCTTTTCGCCAGAAAGCCGACCGACACGCTATAGACCAGTGCGCCGGGCAGCAGCGCCATCAGCGCAAAAAACCAGACCAGCCGGCGCATCAGCTTGGCGCCGAATACGCCCGCCTTCACCTTGCGCTGCAGCTTGACGAGCTGATATCCGACCAACGCGATCAGGCACAGCACCAACGCGCCGTTCAGAACCAGCAGCAGCGGGTACTGCCGGGCAAAAAGCACCGTATTCGCGGTTGCGATCGACAACATGTACAGCGCAACCGCGGCGAGGCTCAGGCCCAGGATGATGAAATACTTGGGGCCGGACCGGCGCATCAACGACCGCGCGCGCGCGCTTGTAATTTTCATGGCCAAGCGATCCATCCGATGGCGATACGGTTCGCGTGCCGCGACCTTGTCCTCGTCCTGGTCCTCGACAGACTCATAGCGAGGCCGTCCATCTATACCATCCCGAGTCGAGCGACCAGGCGCGGCTCGCCAGCGCGTCGATCTGAATCGGCTTCGGCAGCTCCGATATATCGAGTTGCATGCGCAGACCTGCGGTATAGGAGGTATCCGGTTCGAGCGCCGACTTGTCGAGCACGCGGCGCTCGCTAATCCGGCTCAATGCTCGCAGCGCTTCGTCGAGCGCCGCGAAATTCTGGAAATTGCCGGCGCTGCCCACCCGGTATTGGCGGGTCAACGCGTTATAACTGAGTTTGTACTGGTTCCGCAACGTTGCGATCTTTTCATCGAACCAGTACCAGCGCGATCGCGTCAATTCGAATTCGAGTTCGAAGTAAAGCACGACGCCTTTGTTCAGCGCATCCTCCAGCGTCTGGTTCAGTTCGATCCGGTAGTCGGCATCCAGATCGAAGCCTTCGTCGTTGACGCTCAATTCGGCGGTGCGAATTGCGATGCCGTCAGCAAGCGCAGACGGCGCAACCGAAATCAGCCATAAAGGCAGCCACAGGCAGGCGATCAAAACAAGCCTAACGTTTCTGCAGCAATGCATAGTAAAAGCCATCGTGCTGCGCGTTGGGGAGGATTTGTCCGTTGTGATTTTGCGGGAGATCGAGGGGTACGCGGCGCGCATCGGCGTGGCGGTCAAGAAACCCGGCAATCTGCCGCTGGTTCTCGTCGTCAAACACCGAGCAAGTTGCATACAGCAATTTACCATCAGTCGCCAGCGTGCGCCACAGCGCATCCAGCAGGTGCGTCTGGTGCTCGGCAAAGTGCGCGATATCGGCTTCGCGGCGCAACCATTTCGCATCGGGATGACGGCGCACGACACCGGAAGCCGAGCACGGAACATCAGCCAGAATTCGATCGAACTCGCGGCCATCCCACCATGCCCCCGGGTTCGCCGCATCCGCGCACACGACGTTGGCTGCAAGCCCCAGGCGATCGAGATTTTCATGGACACGGCCGAGTCGCACGGCATCGCTGTCGAGCGCGGTCAGCTCGATATCCGCGAGCTCTAGCAGGTGTGCGGATTTGCCGCCCGGCGCAGCGCAGGTGTCGAGTACGCGTTGTCGATGGCAACTATCGAGCAAGCGAGCGGCGTGCTGGGCGCCAGCGTCTTGCACCGACACCAGTCCGTCGCGAAATCCGGGCAGCGCATCGACCGCCATCGGCTTATCGAGCAACAGTCCGTCAGCCTCGATCGCATGAGCGGCGATTTCCGCTCGTGCCAGGAGATCGAGGTATTCGGCCTGACTTGTTCTACGTCGGTTGATCCGCAAGCACATCGGCGGGTGTGAATTGCCGGCGTCGAGAATCGCCGCGAAATGTTCCGGATATTGGATTTTCAGGCGATCGATCCACCATTGCGGATGCGAGTACCGCCCTACCTCATTCGATGCCGCCATTTCGAGCAGGGTCGCTCGCCGGCGCAGAAAATTGCGCAGAACCGCATTGACCATGCCTTGCGCGGCGCGAGCCCCGAGCGGCACGCAGGCCATGACCGCCTGATCGACTACAGCGTGCGGCGCCGAGCGCGTGTACTCGAGCTGAAATAGCGCCGCGATCAGAAGGCAGCGCAGCGCCGCGTCGGGTACCGGCCGATCGAGCAGCAAGACCAGCAACGCGTCGAGCTGACCGTAATGGCGCAACGCTCCATAGCAGATGTTCCGGATCGATGCGCGGTCGTGAGGTGTCAGCTTGCCATGCTGCTTCCAGATGGCTCGCAGCGCAACGTCCAGGCTTTTCCCCGCCAGCACCTGGGCCAGCGTTCTCGCGCCATGATTTAGAGCTTCCCGCAAGGGGCTCTTGTTTAGCCTGCGGCCTGTGTTTCGAAACGGTCGCCGGCCTGCATCGGAAATCCGCGCAGAAAAGCGCCAGCCGCAAGCCGGTTGCCGCCGGCTTTTTGCAATTCTTCGATACGGATTCCGCCTTCGCCACAACAAACGGTGATGCCGCTGGCGCCAGCCTGCACAATTATGCCGGGAGGATGAATGCGCCCGAAGTCGGCAGCGACAGGCTGCGCCCGCCACAGCTTTAGCGCAGTTTTACGCATTCGCGCGTGGGCAAGCGGAGCGGGATTGAAGGCGCGAATCGCCCTGTCGATCTCGGCAGCAGGCCGCCGCCAGTCGATTGCCGTCTCGGTTTTCAAAAGCTTGGCGGCATACGTTACACCCTGATCCGGCTGCGCGATCGCTTTAAGATTTCCTGCCGCAATTCGCCCGAGCGCATCGACAATACAGCGCGCGCCAGTCGCCGCCAGCTTGTCGTGCAGGCTTTGCCCGGTTTCACGCAAGTCTATCGCGACAGTTTGCTGCAGCAGCAGCGGGCCGCTATCGAGGCCAGCGTCCATTTGCATAATGCTGACGCCGGTTTCGGCGTCGCCAGCCAACAGGGCGCGCTGGATCGGGGCAGCGCCGCGCCAACGCGGCAGCAGCGAGGCGTGGATGTTGATACAGCCGAATATTGGCAAAGCCAGGACAACGGCAGGCAGTATTAGCCCATAGGCAGCCACGACCATCACATCGACTTCTGCGGCTCCGATCGCGGCTAACGAATCCGCCGACCTGAGGTTGTCTGGCTGGGATAGCGGTAGATTCTTTTCGAGCGCGAGCTTCTTGACAGGACTGATCGCGAGCTTCATGCCGCGGCCGGCCGGGCGGTCCGGCTGCGTCATGATCAGAGCGATTTCATGGCCCGCGGCCAGCAAGGCGCTGAGCGCCGTCGCGGCGAAGGCCGGCGTTCCGGCAAAAACGAGTCTCACCTGTGAACGCCGCTGAGGACTGGCGCGCTCAAGCCGATGCGCGCTGCTTTTTCAATTTGGCGGCGATTCGACTTTGCTTCAGACGCGACAGATATTCGAGGAATAGCTTGCCTTGCAGATGATCGATTTCGTGCTGGATGCAGACCGCGAGCAAGCCTTCGGTCTCGATTTCGAAGGGCCGGCCGTCGAGGTCGAGTGCGCGCGCCTTGATGTGTTTCGCGCGCGTGACCGTGTCGAACACGCCAGGTACCGACAGACAGCCCTCCTCGTGCTCAGCCGTTCCGCTAGCCTCAAGGATTTCCGGATTGATCAGAACCAGCAACTGGTCGCGCATTTCCGAAACATCGATGACGACGACGCGCTTATGTACGTCGACCTGCGTCGCCGCGAGCCCAACGCCGGGCGCTTCGTACATGGTAGCCGCCATATCGTCGGCCAGCCGTTGAATCTCGGGAGTGATTTCGGTAACCCGCGCAGCGATGCGGTGGAGTCTGGGATCGGGATACTGCAGGATGCTCAGAATCGGCATATTACTTGCGAATTTAATAAATTAGATGCAGAATTTAAACTTACTTGTTAAGCTTCTGCGGTTATAGCCGCGAGCGGCGACCGTAAAAGACGGTTACCAAGCAACGATCACTGGGGGAATACGATGGTCAAGTCAATTATAGCGCTAGTTTTCTTCGCCTGTTTCGGCGCAGCCGTGGCGGCCGAACTCGGCGTCAAAAATCTTCAGGACAATTCGCCTGATCAGTACACGGTTGTCAAGGGCGATACCCTTTGGGCGATTTCCGGCCGCTTCCTGAAAGAGCCGTGGCGCTGGCCGGAAATCTGGGGCATGAATCGCGACCAGATCAAAAACCCTCATCTGATCTACCCGGGAGACTTGATCGTGCTCGATAAAACCGGTGGCCGGCCAAGTCTGCGCCTGGTCAAAAAACACAAGCTGCAGGAAACGGTCAAGCTGAGTCCAACGGCGCGCAGCGAAGATCTTTCCCAGAAATCTATCCCCAGCATTCCGCCTTCCGCGATCGAACCGTTTCTGAGTCAGCCCTTGGTGGCGGATCAGGAATGGTTGAATTCCGGTCCGGCGATCGTTGCGACACAGGAAGATCGCGTCGTCATCGGCGCCGGCGACAACGTCTACGCGTTGGGTATGCCGGAAAACGAATCGCGCTTTTGGCAAATCTTCCGGCCCGGTAAGCCTCTGGTCGATCCGCTGACGAAAGAAACGCTCGGTTACGAGGCGGTCTATCTCGGCGAGGCAAAGATCGTGAAGCCCGGCGATGGCATCACGCCGACCACGCTGGAGGTCATCAAATCGAATCTGGAAATAACCGTCGGCGACCGCTTGTTTCCGGCCCCGCCGGCCAGCTTCACGACGTATGCGCCGCACGCGCCTGACAGCCAGGTCAAAGGCCGCATTATTTCTGCGTACGGCGGTGTAGCGGAGGCCGGTCAAAACGCGATCGTGACCTTGAACAAAGGCGCTCGTGACGGCCTGGAAGTTGGCCACGTGCTGGCGATTCATCGCGATCCTGAAAGCGTCAAGCTGCGCGCACGCTCGTTCTACGGCAACGATGCATCGCAGAAAAAACCCGAGCACGACTTTAAGCTGCCCGCCGAGCGCTATGGACTGCTGTTCGTTTTCCGCACCTTCGACAGGGTGTCGTACGCGCTGGTCATGCAAACCAATCGCAATGTGAACGTCCTCGACCTCGTGCAAAATCCGTAAAACGTAGTTTGCAGGCGCGCCGCCAATCCGGCGCGCCTTCCTGCCGACTTCCCGCGTTAGACTGCGCAATCGCGGTTTCGAAAATGCCCCTTCGCTTTAACTAACTGTAGCCAAAAAACGCTTATGCCGGCTCACCCGGCTGATATCGAAAGCTGGCTCAACCTCACGCTGATCCCTGGACTGGGCGGCGCCGGAATTCGCAAGCTCCTGCAGCGCTTCGGCTCGCCGGACCAAGTGCTCGCTGCGAGTGTGCGCTCGCTTTCTGAGATTGTGCCTGCGACAGCTGCGCAAAAAATTACCGCCGGCGCCGCGCCCGAAAGCATCGACGCCACACTCGCATGGCTGCAGGATGCGACGAATCACATCGTCACCGTGGGCGACGAGCGCTATCCCAAGCTGCTGCTGCAGACCGCCGATCCCCCGTTGCTGCTCTACGTGAAAGGCGCGCTCGAGCTCCTTAACCAGCCGATGCTCGCAGTGGTCGGCAGCCGCAATGCCACACCTCAGGGTTTGCACAATGCCTCGTCGTTCGCGCACGCCCTGAGCGACGTAGGTTTATGCGTGATCAGCGGCCTTGCTCTCGGCATCGATGCGGCGGCGCATCGCGGGGGTCTGATCGGCGCATCCGCCAGTGTGGCGGTGGTAGGCACCGGTCTCGACATCGTTTACCCCGCGCGCAACCGACAGCTCGCGCATGAAATAGCTCAGCGTGGCGCATTGGTTTCCGAATTCCCGATCGGCACGCCGGCGCTCGGCAATAACTTTCCGCGCCGCAATCGCGTGATAAGCGGCATGAGCCTGGGCTGCCTCGTTGTGGAAGCGGCAACCCAAAGCGGGTCGCTGATCACGGCGCGGGTCGCGCTCGAACAGGGGCGCGAAGTCTTCGCCATTCCAGGCTCGATACATTCGCCGCATTCCAAGGGCTGTCACTGGCTGATCAAGCAAGGCGCCAAGCTGGTCGAGTGCGCCGATGACATTCTGCAGGAGCTCAATTGGCGTGGTCGTTCGACGCTACCTTCCACCCCGACCTTGCCGCCTTCACTCGGTGCCGAAGCCGAAACCGTCCTCCGACACATGGGTTTCGATCCGTGCACGATCGATACTTTGTGCCGGCGTTCGGGCATCGGCGCCGAGACGCTCTCGGCGATTCTGCTGACGCTCGAACTCGACGGGCTGGTGAGTTCGTTTCCCGGCGGTTTATACCAGCGCATATCAGGATCTGCCGTCAACTCACGCTGACGGCGCTTGCGTCGACCGGATATTGTTTCTAATATCTGCCGCTTGCCAGTCCAACCATACCCAGAAGTGATACCTGAAAAAAAGACGACACCTGGTAAAACTCTGATCATCGCGGAGAAGCCTTCGGTCGCGAACGACATCGCGCGCGCGCTCGGCGGCTTCATCAAGCACGACGACTACTTCGAAAGCGCCGACTATGTGCTGTCATCGGCGATCGGCCACCTGCTCGAGTTGTGTGTGCCGGAGGAATTCGAAGTCAAGCGCGGCAAGTGGACGTTCAACCACCTGCCGATGATTCCGCCCCATTTCGGCCTCAGGCCGATCGAGAAAACCGAGTCTCGGCTGAAGTTGCTGGCGAAGCTGGTCAAACGCAAGGATGTCGCCGATGTGATCAACGCCTGCGACGCGGGGCGCGAAGGCGAGTTGATATTTCATTATTTGATGCGTCATCTGAAAAGCCAGAAGCCGGTGCGGCGGCTGTGGCTGCAATCGATGACGCCGGGCGCGATCCGCGACGGTTTTCAAGGCTTGCGCGAGGGTGAAACCATGGCGCCGCTGGCGGCCGCAGCGGTGTGCCGCTCCGAGGCCGACTGGCTGGTCGGCATCAATGGCACGCGGGCGATGACAGCGTTCAATTCCAAAGCCGGCGGCTTTCATTTGACTACGGTAGGCCGCGTGCAAACGCCTACACTTGCCATCGTCGTCGAACGCGAAGAGGCGATCAGACGCTTTGTTGCCAAGGATTACTGGGAGGTCCTCGCGACTTTCGAAGCGGCTGCCGGCAGCTATAGCGGACGCTGGTTTGACGAGCGTTTTTCGAAGACTGCCGGCGAGGTTGAACTTCGCGCTGAGCGGCTTTGGGATGCGGCGCGGGCACGCACGATCCGCGACCGTTGCCTCGGCCAACCGGGAATCGTCGCGGAAGAAAGCAAGCCGTCGACGGAAAGTTGCCCGCTGCTCTATGACTTGACCAGCCTGCAGCGCGAAGCCAACGGCCGCTTCGGCTTTTCCGCCAAAATGACGCTGAGCTTGGCGCAAGCGCTATATGAGCGGCATAAAGCGCTGACTTATCCGCGCACCGATTCGCGCGCGCTGCCGGAAGATTATGCGGCGACTGTCAAAGAGACTTTGAGCGCCCTCGCGGGGACGGCTTACAAACCGCATGCCAACCTGATCCTGAAGCAGGGGTGGGTTCGACCGAATCCGCGCATTTTTAACAACGCAAAGATTTCCGATCACTTTGCAATCATTCCGACCCCCCTGCCGCCACGGAATCTGAATGAAGCCGAGGCCAAGCTTTACGATCTGGTGACCAAGCGGTTTCTCGCTATTTTCCATCCTGCCGCCGAATTTCTGCTGACGACGCGCATTACCCGTGTCGGTAACGAGCCTTTCAAAACCGAGGGCAAGGTGATGGTCAGCGCCGGTTGGCAGGCTGTTTACGGCAAGGAAGTCCAGTCCGCCGAAGCGAGCCTGATCCCGATCAGCACGAACGAAACCGTCGCGACGCGCGAAGTCGCAGTCGTCGCACACCAGACGAGGCCGCCCGCCCGCTACACAGAAGCGACCTTGCTGTCTGCGATGGAAGGGGCCGGCAAGCTGGTTGAGGATGAAGATTTGCGCGAAGCGATGCTTGGCAAGGGCCTGGGGACGCCGGCGACACGCGCGACCATCATCGAGAATCTGATCCTCGAAAAATACATGCTGCGCAACGGCCGCGAGCTGGAGGCGACAGCCAAGGCTTTCTCGCTGATCACGCTGCTGCGCGGTCTTGACGTTCCCGAGCTGTGCTCGCCGGAGCTAACCGGAAATTGGGAGTTCAGGCTGAAGCGCGTCGAACGCGGTGAAATCGGGCGCGAGGTGTTCATGGACGACATTATCGACATGACCAAGCGCATCGTGCGCCGGGCCAAGAACCACGATAGCGACACCGTACCCGGAGACTTTGGAACGCTGCAGGCGCGCTGCCCGAGATGTAGCGGCGAGGTGAAGGAAACCTACAAAACTTTCCAGTGCGGGAACTGCGATTTCTCACTTTGGAAAATTCTCGCCGGCCGGCAATTTGAAGTCGCCGAGATGGAGCAGCTAATCGGGGAGCGGCAAGTGGGTCCGTTGGCCGGCTTCCGCAGCAAAATGGGGAGGCCTTTCACCGCGTCGGTCTTGCTGAGCCCGGACTTGGAAATAAAGTTCGATTTCGCGCTCCAAGACAACGGCGCGACAGAAGCGCCCGACTTCAGCGATCAACAGCCGTTGGGGAAATGCCCGAAATGCGCGGCTGGGGTTTATGAGCTTTCGAGTAAATACGTTTGCGAGAACGCGACCGGGCCCAACAAATCGTGTGACTTCAGTACCGGTCGGACGATCCTGCAACGCCCGATCGAGCGCGAGCAAGTCGAGAAATTGCTGGCGCAGGGCAAAACCGATTTGTTAACCAGGTTCGTATCGAAAAAAGGGCGTCCGTTTTCCGCCTTTTTGGTCGTCGGTGACGGCGGCAAGATCTCATTTGAATTCGCCCCTCGGGTAGCAAAAGCCGGGACAAAAGGCAAAGGCGGCAAGAAGGAGGCGGCATCGACCAAAGCGCGAGCGCTCGACACGTCAGCGCCAGTGACAGAGAAACCGCCAAAGACGCCGCGACGAGTTGCTGCTGGCCGCGGTTAGTATTCAATAACTCCCGAAAACAACGTCACTTCCCCTTCAGGGAGTTTGCACCAGCAGCAGGTGGCTCATTCGCCGATGGTGCTGTCGTTTCTATCCTTCAGAATTTTCGACGGTCCGCTTTCTGTAGCTGCGTTTTCCAGTCGGTCAGACGTCCAGATTGCGCACGCCCAGCGCATTGCTTTCGATGAATGCGCGGCGGGGCTCAACGACATCGCCCATCAAGGTCGTGAATATCTCGTCGGCGGCAATGCTGTCTTCGATTTGCGCGCGCATCAGGCGGCGCGCTTTCGGATCCATCGTAGTTTCCCACAATTGTTCGGGATTCATTTCGCCCAATCCTTTGTAGCGCTGAATTCCCAGACCCTTGCGGACCTCGTCTAGCAGCCAGTCGAGCGCCTGCTTGAAGCTGGTGACCGCGAGCTTATGCTCACCACGCTTTACATAAGCGCCTTCGCTGAGCAATCCATCCAGTACTTCCGCGGTACGCGCGATCTGCGCGTAGTCGCCGCTTTGAATGAACTCCTGATCGATGTGGCTAAGCCGCTGATTTCCGTGTTGCATTTTCCTGATCAACAGCGAATGACTTTCAGTTTTGTCATCGTAGCGCGGCTCGATCTTGATGTTTCCGGCGCCCACGGCGGCAGCGAGGCTCCTGGCGCTTTTGGCAGCCACCGCTTCGTTGGACAAATCCAGTTCGACGCGCTTGAGCAATGCGTGCAGCACGGCGCTATCGACGAGCTGGCTAACGCGGTCGATGACCGCTTCTGCAAGCAAGTATTCTTTGGCCAGCGCCTCCAGCGCTTCCCGGCTCAGCGGTTCGGCTTTGGCGCCAGGATAAAGCTTGGCATCTTGCAGCGACTGCCGCAGCAGATATTGCTTCAGCTCGTGATCGTCCTTCAAATAGCGTTCTTCCTTGCCGTGCTTGACCTTGTACAGCGGCGGCTGGGCGATATAAATATGGCCGCCCTCGATCAGCTCCGGCATTTGCCGATAGAAAAACGTCAGCAGCAGGGTGCGGATGTGCGAGCCGTCGACGTCAGCGTCAGTCATGATAATGACGCGGTGGTAGCGCAATTTGGCCGGGTTGTACTCGTCCTTGCCGATGCCGGTGCCGAGCGCGGTGATCAGCGTCGCGATTTCCTGGGATGAAACCAGCTTGTCGAAGCGCGCTCGTTCGACGTTCAGAATCTTGCCTTTGAGCGGCAGGATCGCCTGGAATTTACGGTCGCGCCCTTGCTTGGCCGAGCCGCCTGCCGAATCGCCTTCGACCAGATAAAGCTCGCACAGCGCAGGATCCTTCTCCTGGCAGTCGGCGAGCTTGCCGGGCAAACCTAATCCGTCGAGAACACCTTTGCGGCGCGTTATTTCTCGCGCTTTTCTGGCTGCTTCGCGGGCCCTCGCCGCATCGATAATCTTGCCGATGATGATTTTGGCGTCGGCCGGCTTCTCGAGCAGGAATTCCATAAGCGCCTGGGCGACGATTTCTTCGACGACCGGTCGCACTTCCGATGACACCAGCTTGTCCTTGGTCTGCGATGAAAACTTGGGCTCGGGTACTTTGACTGACAATATGCAGGCGAGGCCTTCACGCATGTCGTCGCCAGTCGTTTCAACCTTGGCTTTCTTGGCGTATTCGTTGGCTTCGATATATTGGTTCAGGGTTCGGGTCATGGCGGCGCGCAGGCCGGTTAGATGGGTGCCACCGTCGCGCTGCGGTATGTTATTGGTGAAACACAGCACTTGCTCCTGGTACGAATCGTTCCATTGCATCGCCACCTCCACGCCGATGCCGTCCTTCTCGCGGGTTGCGTAGAACGTGTTGCCGTGCAGGACCGATTTGGTTCGATTGGTAAATTCGACGAACCCTTTTACGCCGCCGCTGAAGGCAAAATTTTCCTCTTTTCCGGATCGCTGGTCGGTCAGCACGATTTTGACGCCGTTATTCAGGAAAGACAGTTCGCGCAAACGCTTGGCCAGAATATCGTAGTGGTATTCGATATTGCCGAAGATTTCGCTGCTGGCGAGAAAGTGAACTTCGGTGCCGCGCCGTTCGGTTTTGCCGGTCACTTTCAAAGGCTCGGCAGGTACACCCATGCGAAACTCGACCTGGCTGACGTTGCCGTTCATGCGTATGGTCAGTCGCAGCCATTCCGACAGCGCGTTGACGACCGACACACCGACACCGTGCAAGCCGCCCGCGATTTTGTAGGCGTTGTTGTCGAACTTGCCGCCGGCGTGCAATTCGGTCATCACGACCTCGGCAGTAGAGCGCCCCTCAGTGGGATGCATACCGGTCGGAATGCCGCGGCCGTTATCGACGACGCTGATCGAGTTGTCCGGATGAATGGTGACGGTAATCTCGTCGCAGTAACCGGCCAGAGCTTCGTCGATTGCGTTATCGACCACTTCAAACACCATGTGGTGCAGGCCGCTCCCATCGCTGGTATCCCCGATATACATGCCCGGGCGCTTGCGCACCGCATCGAGCCCCTTTAAAACTTTGATGCTGTCGTCGTTGTAGGCGCCGTTGTTGGCGATACTGGGCTTCTGTTCCAAGTTTTTCCTTCTTAGATTCGCATGGGCATGACGACGTACTGAAAGTCGCCGTTGCCCGGTTCGGTGATGAGGGCGCTGCTATTCGCGTCGCCCAGCGCGCATTCTATGTTTTCTGTTGCCCGACTATTCAGAACGTCGAGCAAATAGGTGATGTTGAAACCGATATCCAGCGGCTCGCCCGAGTAGTCGATAATCAGTTCTTCTTGCGCTTCTTCGTGCTCGTTATTCGAGCAGACGATGCTGAGCTGGTCTTTTGTCAGCATCAGGCGCACGCCGCGGAATTTTTCGTTTGCCAGGATGGCGGCTCTTTGCAGCGCGCGTTGCAAGTCCATCCGGCTCAACGCGATGCGGTTTTTGTTTTGAGTAGGGATGACCCGCGTGTAGTCCGGAAACTTGCCGTCGACGACCTTGCTGGTCAGCTGTATGTCGGAAAACTTGAATTTCACTTGCTTCTCGGTCAACCCGATCGTCACCTCGTCATCGCTGTCGGCGAGTAACTTTACGAGTTCGATTACCGCTTTCCGAGGCAGGATTACTTCTTGTCTAGCGGTTCCGGTGTTGTGGTTTAGTTTGTTCAGAGCGAGACGGTGGCCATCGGTGGCAACAGCGATCAGCGCATCGCTGTCGGCGATCATTAACATGCCATTCAGGTAATAGCGGATGTCCTGCTGTGCCATCGCGTACTGCACCGAGGCTAACAGCGTTTTCAGCTGGTGTTGTTTCGCGGTTAAGACGTTAATGCTGTCGCTCGCTTCGGCCATGCGAGGGAAATCCTCTGCAGACAGCGTCTGCAGATTGAATTTACTGCTCGTGGTTTTGACCTGAAGCTTGCGGTCGCTGGCGTCGATTGTCACCTTTTCTCCGTCCGGTAACGCGCGCAGGATGTCGTAGAGCTTGCGGGCCGAGACAGTCGCGCTGATCGCCTCTCCTTCGGTATTGCACGGAATCTCGGTCGTAACCTGGACTTCCAGGTCAGTCGCGATGAAACCCAACTTGCCATGTTTCCGCTCGAGCAAGACATTGGACAGGATTGGCAGCGTATGCCGTCGTTCGACGATGCCCGTAATTGCCTGCAAAGGCCTGAGCAAGGTCTCGCGGTCGGCTTGTATTATCTTCATAGGTTTAAAGATTGGTAATAGTAATAAGCATCGCAGAATCTGTGGATACTATCTTAAATGCCTGAGTTGCTTGGCGTAATTCTATTTTGTCCTTGTGTATGACTGATCGTCTGGCTGTAGAAGAATTGTTAGCTCTATTGAAACTGCAGGCTGGTTGCGGCCTTATACACATTTTGTACCGGTGATCCGTCTAGAACGATATTCAACCTCGAAGCATTTGCAACAGGACGGTATAGTCGCGGGTAATCTCATGTTCGGATGCTCGAAGTTCTGCGATCTTGCGACACGCATGCATAACGGTCGTATGATCGCGGCCACCGAACGCTTCACCGATGTCCGGCAAACTCAACTGAGTCAATTCTTTAGCCAACGCCATGGCAATCTGGCGCGGCCGAGCGACTACCCGCGACCGCTTCTTCGAGTGCATCTCCGCGACCTTCAGCTTGTAGTAATCGGCGACGGTTTTCTGAATATTGTCGATCGACACTTGCCGCAGCTGGACCGCCAGCAAGTCCTTTAACGCATCTCGGCAGAGATCAGCAGAGAGCGGTCGTTCGTGGAAGCCTGCGTAAGCCAGTACTCGCTTCAACGCGCCTTCAAGCTCGCGAACATTGGACTGGATATGCTTGGCGATAAAGAAAGCCGAGGCCTGATCCAGGGTGACCGCTTCCGCCTCCGCTTTTTTTAACAGAATGGCAACGCGCATCTCGAATTCGGGCGGATCGATAGATACCGTCAGACCCCAGCCGAAGCGTGAGATCAGCCTGTCTTCCACATTCGAAATCTCTTTCGGATAGGTGTCGCAGGTAATGACAACCTGGCGTTTTGCTTCTATCAGCGCGTTGAATGCGTAGAAAAATTCTTCTTGCGTCCGGTTTTTTCCGCCAAAAAACTGGATGTCGTCGATCAGTAGCAGATCGAGTGAATGATAGTAGCGCTTGAAATCGTCAAATGACTTGTGCTGGTAAGCACGGACTACATCGCTGACATACTGTTCGGCGTGGATGTAGCGAACTTTGGCCAAGGGCGAGGACTGAACGACGCGATTGCCGATGGCCTGGATCAGGTGCGTTTTACCCAAGCCGACACCGCCGTAGACGAACAGCGGGTTGTAGGAAGCCCCGGGTCGTTCAGCGACTTGCATGGCAACACCGCGCGCCATCTCGTTTGCTTTGCCGGAAACCAGGTTATCGAAGGAGAAGGCGGGGTTTAGCCTGGTCTGGCCATTGTCCACACGAATGACGGGTGCAGGAGTCTGGGTTTTGGACGGTGACGTTTTGACGTTCGGCACGGGTTCTCGCTCCTGCAGCGCAAGAGACAGCGCGAGAGAACGGGAAAAGTGTGCGCCGGCCATTTCTTCGATGTCGCGCAGGAATCTGTCCTTGATCCATTGCAGTGCGAACTGATTCGGCACGATCACGGTCAGGCTGTCCTCGCCGGCTTTCAGACGTAGCGGCTTGATCCAGGTCTTGAACTGC
>JACMKV010000344.1 GCA_014379915.1 Burkholderiales bacterium | reverse complement strand
GGGTGGTAACCGCGGTGATAATCGTGGCAGCGACCGCGGTGGTTTGAACTGCGACTCGGACGGCGATTCCAACCGCCGCAGTTCGCTTAACGTCATCGGCCTGACTGCCGATCAGCGCCTCATTTGCTTCAACGAATTCAATCCGGGCAATGGGCGCAATATTGGTTATGTTCAGGGGTTGAACCAGGACACGAAACTCGTCGGGATCGATTTCCGCCCGCAGGACAACAAGCTTTACGGCGTCGGTGATAAGGGCGGTATTTATACGCTAGACACGAAGAGTGCGACCGCACTGCTTGTCGGCCGGGTGACTGTCGCGCTCAGTGGCGCATCTTTCGGCGTCGACTTCAACGCCGCTGCCAACGCACTGCGCGCGCATCATTAGCGATAACGGCCAAAACTTGCGAATTGGTTTCGGCGGCACGCCCCCCGCACCTCCCGCCAATCCTCCGGTACTGACAACGAACGTCGATGATTTTCTGGATTATCCGCCGGCGACTCCGACTAACGCGGTTGGCCCGACTGCGCTCGGCATCGCCGGTTCTGCGTATACCAACGTCGACCTCGATCCCAGCACGTCGGTAACCCTGCATGCGCTTGATTCGAATATGGATCAAGTCGCGATTCAATCGCCAGCCAATGATGGCACGTTGGCAGCGACCGGAAAGCTGACCGTCGATACCAATGCGCAAGTCGGTTTCGACAACTACAGCACGATTCGTAACAACGTTACCGTCAACAACCAGGCGTTGGCATCGCTAACGACGACGGACAAAGGCAACGCACTCTACAGCGTGAACCTGCCGACCGGAAAAGCGACTTTCCGCGGCAACTTCAGTAACCAGTATCAAGTGATCGGGATCGCAATTCCGTTGAACCAGTTGTAAGCAGTCGTTGTAAGCAGTCACAGTAAAACAAAACGCCTGCGCTAATAGCGCAGACGTTTTGGCTTATTTTTCAGAGCTACCAAAGCTCTGCCGCCATCGAAAACCGCGGAGTGGCCGGAGGAAACCGAAGCCCGCTTTGACGCTCGATGCGGTTCCAAGTCAGGACTGCTTAGGCGTGGGGACACCAAGGTCGCGGCAGATTTTCGCGGCAAGATGGTCATCAACTTCGGTATGTCGCGGTACAGCACTGCGCTTTCCGAGCGATTGATTTTGCCACCAGGAATGGCGAGCACCTTCACCCAGAAGCGATCAACCATGCGCGGTGAGATGCCGCACAAAAGCGCGGCGCTTCATACCGCAATAGAGAATTCCTCGAAGCCCTGGCCCGCGGCGCTTCGGGCCTCGGCACGGTTGAATTCAATGGCTTCGCCCAGGGTAACACGCAACGTTTGCAGGAGCGCTTCACGGGTTGGCTCCTGACAGTTGACGCCGGGAACCTCTTCGATCCAGCCAATCCACCAATCCCCTTCCTTCTTCACGACCGCGGTGAAGGTCTGTTGCATGCACATCTCCTTAACGTAGAGAAAACCAACCCGTGTCCGACCCGCGCTTATTTTCCGAGCCCGGTAAGCCGCCATATCGCAGCGAGCCCTGCCAACAGCACAGTGACCAGTCCGAGCTTCCGCCAGGCGCGCGGCGCTCTATGAAATTCCGCGCCGAACGAAAATTGCGCCATCAGTCGATCGATGCCCACGGCGCGCTCGGGATCGGTCCATTCGGCGGCGCTGATCGCGGCATCGGAATAGTGTTCGAGATTTACCAGCGGTTCCAGGGTCCTTTCTTCGCTATGCAGCGATGCAATCGCGTGCTGCAAGGAACCTTTGTCCTTGAGTTCGCGCACAAAGGCTTCCACTTCGACGCCGAGATGTTCGGCGATCAGGCGATCTCGAAAACGCCGTATCGCTTGCATCACTTTAGCGTCGCCGCGCGCTTCGAGCGCGACATCGCATTCGGTGTCGAGCCCCATCGATCGATTGGCGAGATTCGCCGAGCCGATACGTAGAAATTCATCGTCGACCGCCATCATTTTCGAATGCACATCGATGCAGGTCTCTGCCGCGAGTCCCGGCATGTGCGGAAAATAAACCTGAAAACGCCCTTCGCTGTCAGCGGCGCGCATGCGCTCGATCATCTTGTTGCGCAGCACGCCCATGGTGTTCTCCTCGAGCCAGCCGTGGCTCAAAAGCCGCGTGACGACGATGATCTCCGGCCCACCCGGCTCCTTGAGCCGCGCGGCCAGCGCCTCGCCGATTTTGTGCGCGGTAAAGTATTGGTTCTCGATGTAGATGTAATGTTTGGCGCGAGAGATCATGTCGAGATACAGCGCTTCGATCTCGCGGACTTCGTCGTGCGGCTCGCATTGCGGTGCGGTGCACGAAATCGCAACTTGCATGTCGGTCAGTTCGGGCTCTAACTCAGGTGGCCACGGATCGTGCTGATCGCGGGCGCCAGGGATTTCTTTTTTGGTCGCGCAACGCCAACGCTCGCGCGCGATTGCGCCGAGCTCGCGTGCCGCTTCGCCATCGACCGCGATCATCATGTCGTGAAACGGCGGATACGGCTTATCCCTGGTCATCCGCCGCGGATCGTCGAACGTGTGTCGGCTTGTGTCCCAGCGCTGGCAAGTCAGGTCGAGCCCGCCGCAGAACGCCAGCGCATCGTCGATGACGAGAATTTTCTGATGATGCGATCCGCCCGGAGGATGTGTATTGTCGAATTTCAGATGCACGCGCCGATGCGGCTTCCAGCCCCAGCCGAGCTTGACCAGCGCCGGCGATTCGCGATCGCTTGCGTAAATCGCCGGGAAATCCCAATCGAGGATGTAGATGCGCAAATGCCGCTTGCGTTTGGCGAGATCATTCAAAAAGTCGCCGAGCATCGGCCCGTCGCTGCCTCCGTCGAAACTCAGGCGCGCGCTGCTATTGAAATCCCACGCGAGCAGGATAATCGATTCGGTCGCGCGTTCCGCGGCCTGCATGAATACCTTGAAATAATCTTCACCATCGACGACAAATGCGACCCGGCCTGCGTGTGCGATACGGCGACAGTTACGGCCTTCCTGGAAAATGCTTTCTTGGGGGCGAGAGTCAGGCATTGTCATACGCGAATGTTTAAACGATCTCGAACGGCAGGAATCGGGACAGGTGCAGCCTAGCGGAAATCGTCTGGCCGCGAAAGCCGCGAGTTACCGGCGATAACGCGAGCCCGATCAGTTGCGGCTCAGCTTCCTTCGTTAGCACGTAGCCCGGATGAAACGACGTGAAATCCGGGACCGGCAATCTTCCACGGATTCCGCTGCGCTACATCCGGGCTACTCGTCCGACGGCATATAACGAAAGTTATGCAAATGATTGCTTCCCAGGGAAATCGTGATCGCCGCGGCTGGTAAAAACATGCGCATCGGCATCGATCTCGGCGGCACGAAGATCGAGATCATCGCGCTCGATGCCGGCGGCGTTGAGTTGCTGCGCCGCCGTGTCCCGACGCCGCGGAACGATTATGAAGCGACGCTCAGCGCCGTCTGCGCTCTCGTGCGGACGGCCATGGACGAATCGGGCAGGCGGGCTACGGTGGGCATCGCCACGCCAGGTTCGCTGTCGCGCGCCGGTATCCTCAGGAATTCCAACTCCGTCTGCCTCAACGGCCGGCCGCTGAAGCGCGACCTTGAAGCCTTGCTCGGCTGCGAAATTCGCATCGCCAATGACGCGAACTGCTTCGCGCTTTCGGAAGCTGCGGATGGCGCGGGCGCAGGCGCGGGCGTGGTCTTCGGCGTCATCCTCGGCACCGGCGTTGGCGGCGGCATCGTGGTTGAGGGCCAAGTGCTTGCCGGAGCGAATGGCATCGCCGGCGAGTGGGGGCATAATCCCCTGCCCCTACCTGCATGCGATGATCTGCCCCTGCCCGCCTGCTACTGCGGGCGCGCCGGCTGCATCGAGACTTATCTGTCCGGCCCGGGACTCGTGCGCGATTACCGCAAAGGCGGCGGCAAACAACTGTCCGCCGAGAAGATTGCGAAGCGCGCGCTGGCGAGAGATGAAGATTGCGAGGCGGCAGTGCGGCGCTACGAAGCGCGGCTTGCGCGAGCACTCGCGCAGGTGATCAATCTGCTCGATCCGGATGTCATCGTTCTCGGCGGCGGGCTTTCGAACCTCGAGCGTCTGTACGCCAATGTCCCGCGGCTATGGGCGCCGCATGTTTTCTCCAATAACATCGTCACCGGGCTGCTGCGCAATCGGCACGGCGATTCAAGCGGCGTGCGCGGCGCCGCGCGGTTATGGGAATAGTCGCGGTCGCAAGCCTCTCAATACCGCCCTTCCTCCCCCTTTGGAAAAGGGGAACTGAGGGGGCTTTGAGGTGCCCACAAAAACGCTCACCGCACACCCCTCGCTTTGCTCTCCCCCCTGCCCCCCTTTTGCAAAGGGGGGGCCGAGACGCCGCTGATCAAGGAGGTCTCCTTCGCGCGGGGCTTCAGAAATGACAGAAGCATTCCCGGTCGAACTGCTTTTTCTTTGCGGCTTCGCCTTCCTTGCCGGTTTCATCGATGCGATCGTCGGCGGCGGCGGGCTCATACAAATCCCTGCGCTGCTCGTCTTTTTACCTGACGCCGCTGTGGCGAGCGTTCTCGGCACGAACAAACTCGCTTCGATCGCCGGAACAGCGGCTGCGATCCCGCAATATGCGAAGCGCGTCGAAATGGAGTGGCGCGCGCTGCTGCCCGCAGTGGTCGTGGCATTCGCGTTCTCGTTTCTCGGTGCGAGGTCAGTCAGCCTGATCGACGGTGCTATCGTTCGGCCGTTAATACTTGCGCTGCTGATTGCGGTCGCGGTTTATACCTTCATCCGAAAGGACTTCGGCTCGCTGCACGCGCCGAGGTTGAGCCCGACGAAACAGCGCTGGTGCGGCGCAGCCATCGGCGCTGCGCTCGGTTTTTACGATGGCTTCTTCGGCCCCGGCACCGGCAGCTTTCTGATCGTCGCTTTCGTCGGCGTTTTCGGCTTCGACTTCCTCACCGCTGCCGCATCGTCCAAAGTCGTCAACACCGCGACCAACCTTTCAGCGTTGCTTTATTTCGCATCGACGAATCACATCCTGTATCGCGTCGCCTTGCCGATGGCGGCTTGCAACGTGCTCGGCTCGATCGTCGGCGCCCGGTTGGCGATATTGAAAGGCAGTCAGTTCGTGAGAACGCTGTTCCTCGTCGTTGTGACCGCATTCATCATCCGGTTGGCGTATGACGTTCTCAAAGGTTAGCGCTGAGCAGATGCATAACCCTTCGCGATAACCGGCGTGCAAAACAGAGCGAAGCGACGCTTTTGCACGCCCGTGTTGACCGCGTTGTCAGGAGCAGCCCTTGTCACTTCTCAATTCAATCGCGCAAGAAACTTAAATGCTTGACTGTCCACCTCAGGGCGTGGGTTAGCCTGCTCTACGCACGTATCTAGCAAGAAAAGCCCCGACGCGTGATTCATAAGCCTGCGGATCGAATCGGTATAGATCGACATGCGCAGCACCCTCGACAATCCAAAGCTCCTTCGGCTCCAGAGCAGCCTCGAACAGATGCAGGGTCTCGTTCCGGGTCGTATGCTGATCGCTCGCACCAGAAATCACAAGGAGGGGCGCGGCCAGGCGGGTAACTCCCGCAATTGGCCGCAGTTGCTCAGGTGACACTCCGAGCCTAAGAGGAAGCTGCCAGACCAGGAGAGGGGTCAAGGCCGACCCGACGGAGCCTAGATGCAACTTCAATCGATTTGCCACGGCCTCTTCGACGGTGGGATACACCGATTCAAGCACTACCGCGTTTGGCGGATAAGGAAGCTGAGCGAGTGCGATTGCCGCGCCGCCGAGGGACACGCCGATTGCGCCCACACGCTCGCCCGGGAACGTGCGCGCGAGGTAGGCGAGCGCGCCTTCGACACCCCGTGCTTCCCTTTGACCAAAGGTGATGCGCGCTCCAGGACTCTCACCGTGGGACGGGAGATCTATTAGCAAGACAGCGTAACCAAGACGGCTGAGGAATTTGGCGCGGTCGACCATTTCACGGCGGTCGCTCCTAACCGAATGAACAAGCAGTACTGCGCCAAAGCCAGCTCTACCTCGAATGAGCCAACCCGCGACCGACTTACTAGTGGAAGTGGTAAAGCTCACTTGCTCGGCGAGCAACTCAGGCGGCGCTAGGCCGATAACGCGCTGAGCGGGCTTTGTCAAAAGCTCACCAGCTACCCCCGCACCCACGGCGACAAGCAGCAGAACAACTACGAAGGCTTTGGACCAGGGACGCATGACTTGAGCGGGCTAACGGGGCGCGAGTTGTGCAGCACCCCTTGACGCGGCTGCACGCTTGCGTGCGGACGGGTCAAGGGGCGAAGCCGCGGCAGCGGTGCGGCTCGAACGGTTGGCGCGCAGCGCCGGCGAACCTTCGTTCGTCATCAGGCACCCCGTTGGTTGACGCGCAAGCCGAATTCTTGCCTCGCGGGTTGACCTGCCAGTGACGGTTATTCACCGGATGATGGATCGCTCGAGAGGATGGAGGCGCTGCGCGGCAACCAATGTTTAGTTGAGGGGCGCCGCGTGCTTTTCGCGGCGTCCCTCTCGAACGCGATGTTAGGCCGTAAAGTCGCAATACTCGACCACTGCGGATGC
>JACMKV010000343.1 GCA_014379915.1 Burkholderiales bacterium | reverse complement strand
TCAAGACGCGGTTGGGGCACCTGGAGGATCAGGTCGCGCGCTCGCACACCCAGTATGCGTCGCTATCCAACCGGATGGATCGTTTCGACCAGCGGCTCGAGCGCGTCGAGCGGCGCCTGGAACTTGTTGAATAGCTTTCACCCTGTTTCCGCCAGCTATGATCGCCGTTAATCGCTGTCATGCTGAGCAAGGCGAAGCATCTGCTTTTCTCCCAACAGCAGATTCTTCGACCTTCGGTCTCAGAATGACGGCTTCCACCTACCCGCGCCGCAAGCTCGACGACGTTCACTTCATTTCGGCGAGTAAGCGTTCCATCATGTTTTCAGCCTGCGCCAGGTAGCCGTCGCCGAACAGATTCAGGTGATTGAGTATGTGGTACAGATTGTACAAATGTTTCCGAACCGAATAGCCGGCATCGATCGGCGAGCACTCACGGTAGGCAGCATAAAAATCCGCACTGAATCCGCCGAATAACTCGGTCATCGCGAGATCGGCCTCGCGATCGCCGTAGTAGACGGCCGGGTCGAATACCAGCGGTTTTCCATCGCTGGTGAAGCCGATGTTTCCGCCCCAGAGATCGCCGTGCAGCAAGCTTGGCTGCGGCTTATGACTGGCGAATAACGTGTTCATGTCGGCGAGCAAACGTTCGCCATTTTTCTGCAGGTTTCCGCCGTGCCCATTGGCAGCCGCCAACCGCAGTTGATAGCCGAGCCGATGATCGCGCCAGAATGTAATCCAGTCGCCGTTTTGCGTATTGATTTGCGGCGTTGCGCCTATCGTATTGTCGCGACGCCAGCCGAACGTCGGCGCGCGTGTCGCATGCAGGCGCGCCAGACCCGCGCCGAGCGCACCCATGCCGGCCCCATTACCTCTAGCGGTGTCGAGGTATTCCAGAACCAGCCATGCGTACTCGGCGCTTGCGCCGTGACAGAGCGGCTTTGGTACGCGCAGCGTTTGCGTCCGCCCTATTTCGCGCAAGCCTTCGGCTTCAGCTTCGAACATCGCAGTTTTCGCCGCGTTATTCAGCTTGACGAAATAGCGCCGGCCACGACCTTCGATGCGATAAGCCGCGTTGATGCAGCCGCCGCCAACGCCGGCTCTGGATTGAATCGCGAAAGAGGCGCCTGTCGCCGTGCTGATCGCGGCGGCTATATCATTCCAGACCGGCATGAAGGAGCTAACAGCTTGCTAAATGATGGTCGCGCGCGCTTTCTTAATCGCCGCGCGGACCCGATTCGGCGCGGTGCCGCCGATATGGTCGCGGCTGGTCAACGAGCCTTCCAGGGTCAGCACTGCGTAGACGTCGTTTTCAATCAGCGGCGAGAATTGCTGAAGCTGGTTCAGCGGAAGATCGCTCAAATCCCGCCGGCCTTCGGCCGCGACCCGCACCGCCTTGGCCACCGCGGCATGGGCATCGCGAAATGGCAGGCCTTTCTTGACCAGATAGTCGGCGAGATCGGTCGCCGTGGCATAACCTTCCCGCGCCGCAGCGCGCATCGCGTCCGCGTTCACGCGCAGGCCCGATAGCATGTCGGCAAACACGGCGAGCGTCGCCGTCAGCGTACCGACGGTATCGAACAGCGGTTCCTTGTCTTCCTGGTTGTCCTTGTTGTATGCCAGCGGTTGCGCCTTCATCAATGTCAGCAGCGCAACCAGATGGCCGTTGACGCGGCCGGTCTTGCCGCGCACCAGCTCCGGCACGTCGGGATTCTTTTTTTGCGGCATGATGCTCGATCCGGTGCAGTGGCGATCAGCAAGTTCTATGAAGCCGAAGCGCGGATTCATCCACAAGATCAGCTC
>JACMKV010000342.1 GCA_014379915.1 Burkholderiales bacterium | reverse complement strand
GCGATACATCCAGCCGGCCGATCCGGTGTACCAGGTCCAGCCGCCCTGGCCAATCTTCCCGGCGAGCGCATAAACATCGGCGGCGACGGCATACGGCTCGACCTTGTAATGCGCGACATCGGCAGGCGTGCGAGCGTGCTCGACCGGGCTCATCATCTGCAACAGCGCGCTCGCTTTATCGCCATCGCCGAGCCGCGCGAACGCCATCGGCAACCACAGCGAGCCATGCGTGTACTGCCCGCCGTTTTCGCGCACGCCGGGAGGATAGCTTTTGATATAGCCGGGATCGCGCGGCGTTTTGTCGAACGGCGGCGCGAACAACAAAACCATGCGTTCGGCGGCGCGCACCAGATGTTGCTCGGCGGCGTTCAGCGCCATCGCTGCGCGGCCCGGCTCGGCGGCGCCCGAAATCACCGCCCATGATTGCGCCAGCGTATCGATTTTGGCTTCATCGTTGCGCGTTGAACCAAGCGGCGCGCCATCGTCGAAGAACGCGCGCAAATACCAGCCGCCGTCCCACGCGTGTCGTTCGACCGCTTGCGTGAGGCGCGCGGCGCGAGCGCGAGATGTCCGTGCTTCCTTGCCGCCGCGCAATGCAGACAGATATGCCCAGTCGTGCAGGACGTGGATCAGGAACCACGCCAGCCACACGCTTTCGCCGTGGCCGCCGGCGCCGACGCGGTTCATTCCGTCGTTCCAGTCGCCGCCGCCGATCAGCGGCAAGCCGTGGGCGCCTTCAGTCGCGCCTTTTTCCACCGCGCGCCGGCAATGTTCGAGCAACGAAGCCGTTTCCGCTGACTGCGACGGCACGAAATATTTGTCGTGCTCATCGGCTCCCAGAATTGCGCCGTCGAGAAACGGCGCCGATTCATCGAGTATCCCGCTATCGCCGGTGATGCGCACATACTGCGCGGTCACATACGGAAGCCATAGCAGATCATCGGAAATGCGCGTGCGCACCCCGGCGCCCGAGGGCGGATGCCACCAGTGCTGGACATCGCCTTCACGGAATTGGCGTGAAGCCGCGCGCAGAATCTGCGCGCGCGCAATCCATGGCGCGGCGTAAACGACAGCCAGCACGTCCTGCAATTGATCGCGAAAACCGTAGGCGCCGCCGGACTGATAAAACGCCGATCGCCCCCAGATGCGGCAACTCAAATCCTGGTAGAGCAACCAGCGATTCAGCAGCAAGTCGAGCGCGAGATCGGGCGTTTTGACCTCGATGACGCCGAGCACGCGGTCCCACCACGCGCGCGTAGCGGTCAAGGCCTGCTCGACCGCCGGCGCGTCGCGATAACGCCTGATCAGCTCGCGCGCCGCGCCCGCGTTTTCGCCCTGACCGAGCAGGAAAACGAGTTCCGCTTCCTGACCAGGATCGAATTCAAGCTTTACTTGCAGCGCAGCGCATGGATCGAGACCGGCGCCGCTGGTGCGCGATAATCTGGTTCGCGACAACGCCGCCGGCGCATACAGCGAGCCGTTGCGGCCGATAAACTCGCCGCGATCGGCGCTGTAGGAACTGGCCGCCGGGCTGCACGCGGCAAACGCGACGCGCGCCGCAAAATCCGGGTGATAGGCGTTGCGCGCGAGCAGCGCCTGGGTTTCGGTATCCCAGTTGGTGATCACGTGTTGCTGGGTTTCCTCGCGCTGCGCGCCGAGTACCCATTCGGCATAAAACGTCACGGTCAGACGGCGCGCGAGCGTACTTACATTGCGCAAGCGGAGCTTCTGTATCCGAAGCGGCGCGCCGTCGCCGCCTCCGTCGTCATCGTCGACGGGCACAAAAGTCAGCAACTCCTGTTCGATCGCATGGCTGTTGTGCTCGAACACGCTATAGCCCTGACCGTGCCGCGCGCGGTAGGCGTCGAGCTCGCGGATCGGCGACGCGGTCGGCGTCCAGTAGACGCCCATGTCGTCATCGCGAATGTAAATCGCATCGCCGGCCGGATCGCCGACCGCATCGTTGGCCCACGGCGTCAGACGATTGCTTTGGCTGTTGCCGTACCAGCTGAATCCGTTGCCCGATTCGCTGACCAGCGCGCCGAAATTGGCGTTCGCCATGACGTTGACCCACGGCGCTGGCGTGCACGCTTTTGGGCCAAGATAAATCACATACTCGCGGCCATCCTGGGTAAATCCGCCGAGGCCGTTGAAATACGGCAACTCCATGTAGTACAGGGGCGGCGACGGCTCTTCCCGGAACCGCTGGTTGACCGTCAGGAGCGGCGGCAGCGGCGTGGTTTGCGCCGGTGTCGCCAGCTGTTTGCGCAGCGAACCTCTGGCCGCCACCAACACCGCTTTGGCGCTCGCCAGCATCAGGTCCAAATCGCGCTCGGGGAGATTGGCCGCTGCCAGCAGAAACACACTGCCGGCCGCACCCGGCAGCGGCGCCTGCCTTTGCGTTTGCCCATGTGTCTGGCCATGTGTCTGGGTAAGGCGGCGCAGTCTGTCGTGCAAAGTCTGTTCATAGCTTGCCGCTTCTTCGTTCAGGATCACGAGATCGGTTTTCAGCCCGCGCAAACGCAGATAGTTGTAGGCGATCAGGGTTTGGCTGACCAAGTCGATATCTTGCGCATCGCCGATGGTCAGGACGATGATCGGCAGATCCCCCGAGATGCCGTGCGCCCACAGGCCGGATTGGCCGAGTGCATTGCGCCGCAGCCGATCCGCCGGGGGACGCAATTGCGCATGCGGATACAGCAGATGTCCGGCCAGTTCCTCGAACAAGCGGCTGTCGTCGCGCTGAATGCGCAGGCGGCGCATTTCCAGTTGCGTATGCGTCCAGGCCAAATCGAACGCGCGGTCGATGGCGCGCGCGTCGGCATATTTTTGCGCGATGGCCAACGCTTGTTCGCGAGAATCGGCGACGGCAGTGATGAATGAAAGCTGCACGCGCGCGTTACCTGCCAGGGTGACGCGGCGGCGCAGGCTGAATACCGGGTCGAGCACCGTGCCGGCGCTGCCGGTCAACGCGCGTTCCAGCGCCTGCGGATTATCCAGCGTCCGGCCGCGGCCGAGAAACGCTTCGCGCGCGGTCTCGAATTGCACCGAGCCGGCCGGCGAGACGGTATGTGCGGCCCACAGGCCGGCGTCATTGGGCGAGCCGGCGCGCCGCCACGCCAGCAGCGTCTGCGGCAGCGCTTCGGTTTCAACGAACAGATTGTTGAATGCCGGATGCGCACGATCGGCGTTGTGCGCGGTCAGCACGATCTCGGCATAGCTGGTTACTTCGATAACGCGTTCGCGCGAGCTGTGATTGATCAGGGTCACGCGGCGGATTTCCGCGTTGTCTTCGGGCGACACGACGATCTCGGTCTGGGTATCGAAATCGTTATCGCGCCGGATGAATTCGGCTTTATCCCCGTTGAAACTCACCGAATAGCGCGCAGTCGCCGAACCCATCGGCTGATGCGTAGCGGACCAGATGCGTCCGCTACGCATGGCTTTCAGATAGATAAAGCTGCCCCAGCAATCGCGCGTGGTGTCGGCGCGCCAGCGCGTAATATCGATGTCGTGAAAGCGGCTGTAACCGCCGCCGGAATCGGTCACCATCACCGAATACGCGCCGTTCGACAGCAGATGAACCTTGGGCGTCGAGGTGTCCTGGGTAGCGGCACGGCTGGTCTGCGGCGCAGCGGTGATCGGAAGCAGACGCGGCAGCGGCGCTTCGCGCACGTAGTCTTTGGCTACCGTCACTGCCTGCGGAATGCGTTCGAACAGTAACGGTTCCGCGGCGCGCACGCGGGCATCGGTATGAAAGCGGGCGGGCATGATGTTATCGTGCAGCGCGTTATCGAACGCGACCAGAATCATCCCCTGGTGATGCGCCATGTAGGCATGGACCGGCACGCCGCGCGCACCGCGCGGATCGCGCTGGCGCGAATAATCGATAGACTCGAAAAATCCATAATCGCCAAGCAGACCGCGCGGCTCGAGATCGGCGAGACGGCGTAGATTCTCGATCGCTGCGGCTGGTGCCACTTGCAGCGCCAGCGCCGAAGAATACGGACTCACCACCAGGTCTTCTTCGAGCCCGCGTTTCAGACCCAGGCCGGGCACGCCAAACGCGCGATATTGATAAATCTGGTGCGCGTCGAGCGCGCTGAACGCCGCTTCCGAAATCCCCCACGGAATGCGGCGCTGTGCGCCGTAATCGATCTGGCTTTCGACTGCCGCCACGCACGCCTGATCGAGCAGCGAATGTTTAAAGCCGCGCGTCATCAACAGCGGCATCAGGAATTCGAACATGGTGCCGCTCCACGACAGCAGCGCGCGCCGCCCGTAGGCCGACGCGTACGGCCGGCCAAGCGCCCACCAATGTTCGGCCGGCACATCGCCGCGCGCGATCGCCGCGAAACTGCCGAGGCGCGCTTCGCTGGCGAGCAGATCGTAATAGGAGTTGTCGAGCCGCAGGTCACTGACGTTGTAGCCGATCGCGAACAGCTTGCGTTCTTCGCGATACAAAAATCGCATATTGATAGCGTCCGCCATTTCGCCGATGCGGGCGATGATCTGTTCGGCGGCTGCAACTTGCTGAGCCGCGGAGCGCTGTGCGGAGGCTATCGCCGCGGCAAGTCGATCGAGCCAATCGCGCGCTGTCTGCGGAACATCGAGTTCGCCCGCCCGCATCTGTAGCGCGAGCAGCGGACCGGCGCCGGGGATGTTACCGCTCGCCAGCATGCGCAGCGACGGCTGCGCGGCCAGCGCCCGCCGCCGCCATTCGTGCGCACCGCTGCCCAGTGGCAGCAGACCTTCGGGCGGCGGCTCGGCAAGCACTTGCACCCATGGCAGATATCGCTCGATGGTCGCGTGCCAGGCGTTCGCCTGGCGAGCCAGTTGCCGCGGCCAATAAGCGGCCTGTTCCGAATCGTCCAAACCACCCGCGAGCGCCGGGGAGCGCGCGAGCGCTTCTGCGTGGCGCGTTGCCAAAGCCATGCGCCGCACGATTTCTTCGAGCGGCTGACGAGGCATCGCGGTTAGCGCATGCAATGCCTCGATTTCCGCGGACGACGCATCTGCCGCGCCCGATTCATCGAGCAACGCCAAAACATCGGCCAGTCCCGCCAACGCCGACGGCGCGATTACGGCGCTGTTCAGCAGTTGTTCATACCCCTGCTGTACCGTCCAGCAAGCCGCCAGAAGATTGCCGCTGTCGACCATCGATATATAGCGCGGGTGCAGCGGTTCCAGGGTCGCGGTGTTGTACCAGTTCAGCAGATGGCCTTCGAAGCGTTCGAGCCTGGAGATAGTGTCCAGCGTCGCCTGAGTGCGCGCCAGCGCATCGTCGGTCGTGATATAGCCAAAGTCGCGCGCTGCCAGATTTGCCAGCAGGCCGAATCCGATATTGGTCGGCGACGTGCGTTGCGCGACTTCGGCGAGCATGAATTCCTGGTAATTGTCGGGCGGCAGCCAGTTGCTTCGCGCATTGACGAAGTCATCGAAATAACGCCAGGTGCGGCGCGCGATCAGGCGCAGCATGCGGCGATCCGCCTCGGCAACCGGTTGCGCCGGACGATGCCATGCGCGCCGGCTTAATCCGATAACGATCAATGGAGCGGCCAGCCACAACAGGGCGAATGCCTGCATGCCGAATTGCATCCCCGCTTGACTCAGGTTGATCTGCAACGCGATCGCGGCCGCAACCGTCGTCGCCCACGCCATTTTCAGCAGGAACTCGTGTTGCCGGCCGTGGCTGCGGCGCTCTATGGTTTGCGCGCTATCCCATTGCAGTAACAGACGATGACTGACGAGACGCCGATACCAGACGCGCACGATGGCGTCGAACGCG
>JACMKV010000341.1 GCA_014379915.1 Burkholderiales bacterium | reverse complement strand
TCTTTTCGTTTGGCAACCATGCGTGGCATAGGATTAAGTCCTCGAATTGTGATTATTCAGTGTCGATTGCATTGACATGCAATACCTTATTCAGTATCGATTGCATTGACATGCAATACCTTATTCAGTATCGATTGCATTGACATGCAATACGATGTGCGAGCTTGCGCGGCTGCGATTGGCGAGAAAGCCGCTCAGGCGGACCGATTCGCCGTCGGCAACCGTAGACAGCCGCATTGCCTGGTCGGCCAGTGCGATCACTTCGATTTCGCACTCGACGCGTCGGGCAACGCCGGCCTCCATCTGATCCGAAACATGACGCAGCCGGCGGTTGACAAGCGGTACGCCGGCCGGCGTGTGCCGCAATGCATCAGCGCCGATCAGCTTTCCGCTCATGCTCATCCGGTTCATTGCGCGATCAGATTGCGGCGGGTTTGGATGCAGTCTCGTTCGGCGTCGCCGCGGCAGGTTTTGCGGCATCGTCATCACCGGTCCGCGGCGTTTGAGACTCCTGGCCGGGCTGCATCGATCTCGACTTTTCGTCTTTCATCATAGCCGACGCCGTCGTCACCGCGGCTTTCATCTTGACTGTCAGATGGCGCAGCACCGCATCATTGAATTTGAAAGCGGTTTCGATTTCGTCGAGGGTAGCCTGATCGCACTCGATATTCATCAGCACGTAATGCGCTTTGTGGACTTTCTGGATCGGGTAAGTCATTTGCCGGCGGCCCCAGTCTTCCATGCGATGGATAGTGCCGCCGCGGCTGGTGACCATGGTGCGATAGCGCTCGGCCATGGCCGGCACCTGCTCGCTCTGGTCGGGATGAACGATGAATACGATTTCGTAATGGCGCATCAGGACTCCTTGTGGGTTGGAGCCTCCCATCGTGCGCGGATGGTGAGGCAAGGGAAGCCGGGCATTATACCGACCGATGCGAGGTTGGTTCAATAAAAGCCGATGCGCGGACGCGAGTCCACCAGCCCGCGCCACCCCGCCACTTCGTGCCTCCCCTCCTTGAGGAAGGAGGGGAGGAAAAGTGAAAAATCGTTGCCTATTCGTTCGCGATCTCGCGTGTGCCGTCCCGGTGCTGCAGCTCCTTGCTGATCCCCTCCTCTCCGAGGAGGGGCGGCGCGAAGTGGCGGGGTGGAGCGCCGAACGGCTACCTTCCGCTAACCTCCCCTCTGCTTCGCAGTGACCCTCCTTGGAAAGGAGGGTAAAAGTCGTTAACGAGTGGTGCGAGCTGCCCGACAGCGGTCGCGGGCGGCCCCAGTGGCTGAAATCGTTTTGCCGCTAACACAATTCTCTTCGCAGAGTAGCGATCCGTCGCTTCAAACAATCGCGCCGCGCTGGCGCACGGTCTCGAACAAACAGATACCCGCGGCGACCGAAACGTTCAGGCTTTCGACCGTGCCCAGCATCGGAATGCGCACCAATTCATCGCAAGTCTCGCGTGTGAGCCGGCGCAGACCTTCGTCTTCCGAGCCAAGCACCCACGCGACCGCGCCCTCCAGCCTGGCGCCGCCCAGATCGTTTGCAGCGTCCTCAGTGGTACCGATGATCCGGATGCCGCGCTCACGCATCGCGCGCAGGCTGCGAGCGAGATTGGTCACGGCAATGAAGGGTACCGATTCGGCCGCGCCGCACGCGGCTTTGGCGACGGTGGCGTTGACCCCGACGGCGCGATCTTTCGGCGCAACCACCGCGTCGACGCCCATCGCATCCGCAACGCGCAGGCACGCGCCCAGGTTGCGCGGATCCTGTACGCCGTCGAGCACCAGCAGCAAGGCCGGCGTCGTCAGCGTATCGAGTACGTCTTCGAGTGCGATGAAGCTTTTGGACGGATCGATGCGCGCGACTACACCCTGATGACGCGCGTGGCCGGCCATGCCGTCGAGCCGTGCTGAATCGATCGGAATCAGGCGAATCTTGTGATCTTCTGCAGCGCTGATCAGCGTACGCATGCGGGCGTCGCGGCGTTTCTCATCATGATAGATCTCGCGCACGCTGTCCGGATTTTGCCGCAGCCGCGCGCTGACCGCGTGAAATCCGCACAGCGTTGCGCGATCAGTCATGGGCGATACGGTTCATCGCGAGCGCGTGTTGCGGCGTTCATCACGAGCGCGCCTTGCGGCGTTTAATCACGAGCGCGCCTTGCGGCGCGCGTGCGTTGCGCGAGGCTGAATTTCTGTTTCGCGTTCGCCTTCACTTTCCAGTACAAAATCAATCTTGGTCGATTCCAGATCGACGCGCGCGACACGCACGCGCAAACGGTCGCCGAGACGATAGCGCACACCGCTGCGCTCGCCGGCGATCTCATGGCGAGCGGCGTCGAAGTGAAAATAATCGTGGCCGAGCTCGGAGATGTGCAGAAGGCCTTCGACATAAACTTCGTCGAGCGCGACGAAGATGCCGAAGCCGGTGACCCCGGCAATCGTGCCATCGAACACTACACCGACCTTGTCCTGCATGTAGTAGCACTTGAGCCAGGCTTCGACGTCGCGCGTCGCTTCGTCGGCGCGCCGCTCGGTCGCCGAGCAATGCGCGCCGAGCGCGTGCCAGTCGCCAGGCGCGTACGGTTTCTTAGCCAGCACGGCCTTGATCGCGCGATGCACGAGCAAATCCGGATAGCGGCGGATCGGCGACGTGAAATGCGTATACGATTCATAGGCAAGTCCGAAGTGACCGACGTTGTCCGGACTGTAAACCGCCTGCTGCAGCGAGCGCAGCATGACCGTTTGCAGCAATTGGGCATCGGGCCGCGTCTTGATCTGTTTCAGTAGATTGGCGTAATCCTGGGCATGTGGCGAGTCGCCGCCGGTCAGCTGAAAGCCGAATTCCTTGAGGAACTCGCGCAAACCTTCAAGCTTGACCGGGGTCGGCCCTTCGTGGATGCGATACAGCGTCGGCTGCTCTTTTTTTTGCAGGAAATCCGATGCGCACACGTTCGCCGACAGCATGCATTCTTCGATAAGGCGATGCGCATCGTTGCGCTTGACCGGAAAAATGCGCTCGATCTTGCCGTGCTCGTCGAACGCCATCTGGGTTTCGATCGATTCGAAATCGATCGCGCCGCGCTTCGCGCGCGCTTTCAGCAGGATTTTGAACAACTGGTGCAGGTTTTCAAGATGCGGCAACAGTGCGGCATTCTTGCGTGCTTGCTCATTCCAGACCTTTTCGGTACCGGCCAGCATGTCGGCGACTTCGGTATAAGTCAGTCGCGCGTGCGAGTGCATGACAGCGGGATAGAACCGGTACTCGCGGATTTCACCTCGCGAGTCGATTTCCATATCGCACACCAGACACAGGCGATCAACCTCGGGCTTCAATGAACAGAGCCCATTCGACAGTACTTCGGGCAGCATCGGAATCACGCGCCTTGGAAAGTACACCGAGTTGCCGCGCAGCTCGGCCTCGCGGTCGAGCGCGTCGCCAGGCCTGACGTAATAGCTGACGTCGGCGATCGCGACCAGCAGACGGAAGCCCTTGCCCCCTTTGCCCCCCTTACCCCCTGTTCCAATCGGCTCGCAATGAACTGCGTCGTCGAAGTCTTTGGCGGTCTCGCCATCTATGGTGACCAGCGGCAGATCGCGAATGTCTTCGCGCCCGGCGCGGTCTTTTGCGCCGACCGACAGCGCAAACAGACTGCTGAGTTTTTCCACCTCGGCCGAAAACTCGTAGGGCAAATCGTGCTTGCGCAATGCGATCTCGATTTCCATACCCGGGTCCGCATAATTGCCGAGCACGTCGACGACACGCGCAATCGGCTGCGAGTGTTTGGCCGGCTGCTGCACGAGCTCGATCATCACGACCTGGCCCGGTTTGGCGTCCATCGCTTCGCCGTGCGGCACCAGAATATCCTGGCTGATGCGCTTGTTTTCGGCGACTACAAACAGAATGCCATGCTCGGCATAAAGCCTGCCGACCAGGCGCTGGTTGGCGCGTTCCAGAATCTCGACGATCGCCGCCTCGCGCCGTCCGCGGCGATCGATGCCGATTTCGCGCACCATCGCGCGGTCGCCGTCCAGCACCTTGTGCATTTCCTTCGGGCCGAGATACAGATCCGGGCTGGCGTCGTCTGGAATCAGAAACCCGAAACCATCGCGATGGCCGTGGACTCTGCCTTTGACCAGATCGAGCTTGTCGACGATGCAAATGGCATCTTTTCGGTTGCGCATGATCTGGCCATCGCGCTCCATGGCAGCCAGGCGGCGGCCGAACACCTCGATCTCGCTTTCGTCTATTTCGAGGACGAGGGCGAGTTTTTCGGCGGGTATCGGGACCCCTTGCTCGGCCAGAATTTGCAGAATGTATTCGCGGCTAGGCAGTGCGTTGTCATAAATCTCGCGTTCGCGGGCGAGATGCGGATCGCGTGCGCGGACCGAGGATGCAGCCGGATTTTGCTCATCCGGGCGCGGCGGATCGACCCCGAAAACCGGTGGGCGTTCGGGTTCCGCACCGGCAGCGGCGCTGCCGCGAACGTTCGATTTGCCGCGCAATTTTTCGCTTTTGGCGGCTCGCCGCAAAGGCTCCGGGACCGCCGGGTTTCGCCTGGTTAGCACGCCTGTAGCGCGCGCTTTCTTAATTGACAATAGATACCTTTCCGATTAGATTTGCATGCCTTGCCGAGATGGCGGAATTGGTAGACGCACCAGGTTCAGGTCCTGGCGGTGGCAACACTGTGGAGGTTCGAGTCCTCTTCTCGGCACCAGCGCAAGGCAGTGCTCAAAGTTACTCCCCGAATTCATTGCCCGCATCGCCTGCCAGAATTCTCCCCCAGACTTGCCGCTCTCAGTCATTGCTCTCAACTGTGCGTGATCATCTTCAGGCAAGTGCGTTCGCTCACGTGTCCGCAAACGGATGGCGCAATACGATGGTCTCTTCGCGTCCGGGCCCGGTCGATATCATCGCAACCGGCACTTCGCAGATTTCCTCGATGCGGCGTAGATAATTGCGCGCCGCTTCCGGCAATTGCTCTAGCTTTTTCAGCCCGACCGTGCTCTCGCTCCAGCCTTCGATTTCTTCGTAACGCGGTTCGCAATTTTCAATTGCCTCGGCTCCGAACGGCAGGATATCGGTTTCGGCGCCCTCCACGCGATAACCGACGCCAAGCTGCAGGGTTTCAACACCGTCGAGCACGTCGAGTTTGGTCACACACAACCCCGATACGCCGTTGATCTGAATCGAGCGCCTTAATGCCGCTGCATCGAACCAGCCGCAACGCCGCGGGCGCCCCGTCGTCGCGCCGAACTCGTTGCCGCGACTCGCCAGGTGGCGGCCGATGTCGTCATCGAGCTCAGTCGGGAAAGGGCCCGAACCGACGCGCGTGGTGTACGCCTTCGTGATGCCGAGTACGTAATGAAGCAGCTGCGGACCGACGCCGCTTCCGGCAGCCGCCGCACCTGCAACGCAATTACTCGAAGTGACGAAGGGATACGTGCCATGATCGACATCGAGCAGCGCGCCTTGCGCACCTTCGAACAACAGATTGCGGCCGGCGCGGCTGAGTTCGAACAGACTGCGCGGCACGTCGCTGACCATCGCTTTGATGCGCTCCGAGAGCAACATCGTCTCATCCAGCGTTTTCTGGAAATCGACGATGGCGGCGCGAAAGTAATGCTTGAGCACGAAGTTGTGATAATCGAGCACTTCGCCGAGCTTGGCCGCGAATCGCTCACGATAAAACAGGTCCTGAATACGGATCGCCCGGCGCGCGACCTTGTCTTCATACGCCGGTCCGATGCCCCGCCCGGTCGTACCAATCTTGGCTTCGCCCTTTGCCGCTTCGCGCGCACGATCGAGCGCCGCGTGATACGGCAAAATCAGTGGACAGGCTTCGCTGATCTTCAGCCGGTTTTGAACTTCGACGCCCGCTGCTTCCAGCATTGCGATTTCTTCAAGCAATGCCTGCGGCGACACCACGACCCCGTTAGCGATAAAACAGGCGACGCCATCGCGCAGAATGCCCGACGGAATCAGATGCAAAACTGTTTTCCGGCCGGCAATGACCAGCGTGTGCCCGGCGTTATGCCCGCCCTGAAAGCGAACGACGCCGTCGGCATGATCAGTCAGCCAATCGACGACCTTGCCTTTGCCTTCATCACCCCACTGGGTGCCGATTACGACGACGTTTCTGGACACTCGTTTGTTCTTTGTCGATTGGAGATCGCCGACTCGCCCCCATCGACGTGCCAGCGGCCGTCTTGAAAGACAAGCTGCCGATGACCCAAACCCGCACTGCGCTCGGCGCCCTGTCCGGGCAAATCGATGAATACGATCTCGCCCTGCGCGCGCAGCATCGCAATCGCTTCGTTTAGCGCTGCGTCATCGACGCAGGGCGCGCGAATGGGCGCGCGGCTTTGCGGGCGGGGCGCAATCGCGGCGAGCTCCCGCAGATCCATGCTGAAGCCGGTTGCCGGTCGCGCCCGACCGAACGCTTTGCCGACGTCGTCGTAGCGACCGCCCTGCGCGATTGCGTTAGGCCAACCGTCGACATAAGCGGCGAATACCAGCGCATTCTGGTATTGATAGCCGCGCAGTTCGGCAAGGTCGAAGCAGCACGTTACCCGCAGATCGGCGAGCCGGCCGGCCACCGCCCGCAAATCGCTCAGCGCCGCGGCGATATCCGAGAAAGCCGGCAATGATTTCTCGGCGCGAGCTAGGGCTTCGGCGCCACCGTACAGCTCGGGCAAAAGCGCCAGCGCCTGGCGAATCTCGCGCGCAAAAGGCGCTGCCAACCCGCGTACCGCCGGAATATCCTTCGCTTGCAAGGCGCGGAACAGCTCGGCTTCGACCGCCGGCGGAATGGCGGCGTGCCGCACCAGGCTGCGAAACACGGCGACGTGGCCGAGATCGAGATGCACGTTCACGATCCCGGCTGTGCGCAAGGCTTCCAGCATCAGGCGCTGAATTTCGACGTCGCTTTCAAGACCGGCGTGGCCGAATAATTCGGCGCCGATCTGCAATGGCTCACGCGTTCGCGTCAGGCCCGAGGGCAGCGTATGCACAATGCTGCCGGCATAACACAGGCGCGTGATGCCCGGCCGGTTCAGAAGATGCGCGTCGATACGAGCGGCTTGCGGCGTAATATCGGCGCGCAGTCCAAGCAATCTGCCGCTCAGCTGATCGACCAGCTTGAAAGTTTTCAAGTCGAGGTCATGACCGGCGCCGGTCAGCAGCGACTCGACATATTCGAGCAGCGGCGGCATCACCAGTTCGTAGCCGTGCACGCGAAACAGATCGAGGACCGTGCGCCGCAACTGCTCTATGTGCTGAGCCTCGGCGGGCAGAATGTCTTCGATGAATTCGGGCAGCAGCCAGTTACGCATCGACGCGATCCCGATCCAGCACGCGGGTTGTTTTGATCTTCATCGGACCAGATACAGCAGTAGAATCCCAAACACCATCGATGTCAGACCGATGAAGCGAATCTGGCCATCGGGCATTTCAAGCAAACGACGAAACGCCTGGCGCCACGCGCCCGGCATGATAAACGGCAGGATGCCCTCGATCACCAGCATCAATGCGAAAGCGGTCAGCAGGCTGGTCGACATCGCAATCCCTATCCGTATCGCTTATGCTCGCCGCGAATCCGATTTACTGCTCGAGCCGATGAGCCGATGCTGCATCGAAACCCCGCGCCAGCGCGAGCCTGGTCAGGCCGACACCGTAGACGTACCGCGCATGATGTCGAGCCTGGCCGCGGTCACTACTTGACGACGGGCGCAGCCGGCGGCTTGCCTGAATTTTTCAGGTATTTGAAGAATTCCGAATTCGGCTCGAGCACCAGCACGTCGTTATTGCCCTTGAAGCTTTGCCGATACGCTTCGAGGCTGCGATAGAACGAGTAAAATTCCGGGTTCTGCTCGAAAGCGCCCGCATAGGTGTCCGCTGCTTTTGCGTCGCCCTTGCCTTTGGTCTGCTGTGCTTCGCGATATGCTTCGGCGATGATGACTTCACGCTGGCGATCGGCATCGGCACGAATTTTCTCCGCTTCGGCGCCGCCGGTCGAACGCAATTCGTTGGCGACGCGCTTACGCTCGGCTTCCATGCGGCGATAAACAGATTCGCTGACTTCCGCCGGAAGATCGACGCGCTTCAGGCGCACGTCGACGACTTGCACGCCGATCTTGCGCGCATCGGCATCGGCGCGCTTGCGCAGAATTTCCATGATCTCGTCGCGCTGTCCGGACACCACCTCGTGCACGGTGCGCTTGCCGAATTCAGCGCGCAGGCCATCGTTAATTGCCTGCTGTAGCCGGGTGCGGGCGCGCGATTCCTCGCCGCCGACGCTGATGTAATACTGTTTCGGATCGACGACCCGCCACTTGATGAAGGCATCGACCAGCACATTCTTTTTCTCGGACGTCAGAAAGCGCTCGGGATCTTCCGATTCGACGGTCAGAATGCGCGAATCGAAGTAAATCACGTTTTGCACGAGTGGAATTTTCACGTACAGCCCAGGCTCTTTTTTGACGTCGACGACTTCGCCAAGCTGAAACACGATTGCGTACTGCCGCTGATCGACTGTAAACAAACTCATGCTCGCGACGATCAACGCAAGGACTGCAATGATGACGACGGTGCCGAGGCTTTTCATTGGCGTTGCTCCCGGTCGCGGCTTCTGAACGCTTCGCGCGAACGCATGCTGTTGTCGGCTGGCAGCGGCAGCGTTTCAGTCGTGCCTGGTTTGTTGGTGATATCGCCGCCGGGCACGGGCGGCGTGGGTGTTTGTATCAGCTTGTCCAGCGGCAGATACAGCAGATTGCCGCCGCCTTTCTGGTCGATCAACACCTTGTTCGAATTCGCCAGAATTTGCTGCATGGTTTCGAGGTAAAGCCGTTCGCGCATCACGACCGGCGCAGCCAGATATTCGACGAGAATCTGCTTGAAGCGGGAAGCCTCGCCCTCGGCGTTGGCGATGACGCGCTGCTCATAACCGGCGGCTTCTTCGAGCAGCCTTGATGCGGCGCCGCGCGCGCGCGGGATGACGTCGTTGGCATAAGCCTGGCCCTCGTTCTTCAGGCGCTCACGGTCCTGGCCGGCCTTGACAGCGTCGTCGAATGCCGCTTGCACCTGCTCCGGCGGCTGTGCATTTTGCATGGTCACCGCGGAAATCGTGATGCCGGTTTTGTATCGGTCGAGTATTTCCTGCATCAACTTGCGGGCGCCGGCGGCGATTTCCGTGCGGCCTTCATACAGCACAAAATCCATGCGGCTTTTGCCGACGATCTCGCGGATCGCGGTTTCCGCCGCCTGCAGCACGGTGTCTTCCGGATTGCGGTTGTTGAACAGGAACTCCTGCGCGTCGGTGACTATGTATTGCACGGCAAATTGAATGTCGACGATGTTTTCATCGTCGGTCAGCATCAATGCCTCTTTGGGCACCTTGCTTTTGACATTGTTGCGGTAGCCGATCTCGGCCGTTCTGACCGACGACACGTTGACTTTTTCCACGGTCTCGATCGGATAAGGCAAGTGCCAGCGCAAGCCAGGCTGCGTGGTTTCCGCGTATTGGCCGAAGCGCAGAACTACACCGCGCTGACTGGCATCTACCGTGTAGAAACCGCTCGCCAGCCAGATCACCGCGATCAGCACAAGCAGCAAACCGAAGCCGCCGCCGAGCTGTTTGATGTCGGGCGGACCGCCGTTCGGCCGGTTCGGCGCGCCGCGGCGGCCGAGCAACGCGTTCACCTTCTGGGTGAACTTGCGCCACAATTGATCGAGATCCGGCGGGCCTTCATTATTGCCGCCGCGCTTGCCCCATTGCGGGTCGTTTAACGCCATAGCTATTGATTCAACTTATCAGGGAGATTTAGGGAACCTCTGATTAACCTATCCGTGCCCACGGATAGGTTAATCAGAGGTTCCTTAGACCAGCGCATGGATGGAATCTGTGCTGGTGGAGGAAGTCGCAGCGGTGCGCAACTCGTCGAGCGCCGCAGGCACCAGATCGAGTCCCTGGCGAGTCGTCGCGCTCAACCAAATGCGCGAAATTTTACCATATTCGTCCCGCTCGACTGCCGGGGCGCGGCCATAGACATCGATCTTGTTCATCAGCAGGATTTGCGGAATATCGCGTGCGCCGATCTCATTAAGCACGCTGTTGACTTCAATGATCTGGGCGTCACGGCCAGGGCTTGCCGCATCGACCACGTGCAGCAGCAGATCGGACTGCGCGGTTTCCTCGAGCGTCGCGCGGAATGCGTCAACGAGTGTATGCGGCAGGCTGCGTATGAAACCAACGGTATCGGACAGCACGACTGCGCCATCGGAAAAATGGCGCAATTTGCGTGTCGTCGTGTCGAGCGTCGCGAACAGTTGATCGGCAGCGTAAGCATGCGCGCGCGTCAGCGCATTGAACAGCGTCGATTTGCCGGCATTCGTGTAGCCGACCAATGACACCGACATAACGTTGGCACGCTGCCGCGCCCGCCGCTGCACACCGCGCTGTTTCGCCAGTTGCGCCAACTTATCGCGCAACACCTTGACGCGTTTGCCGAGCAGCCGGCGATCGAGTTCGATCTGCTTTTCGCCGGGGCCGCCGGTCTTGCCAAGGCCGCCGCGCTGGCGTTCCAGGTGGGTCCAGCCGCGGACCAGCCGTGTCGACAAATATTCGAGCTGCGCGAGTTCGACCTGCAGCTTGCCTTCATGGCTGCGCGCACGCTGCGCGAAAATATCGAGGATCAGACTGGTGCGGTCGATCACCCGGCATTTCAGCCGCTGCTCGAGATTACGCTGCTGGGCCCCGCTCAACTCGTGATTGAAAATGACCAGCGATGCAGCCGTTGCTTCGATCGCGCCGGCGATTTCATCTACCTTGCCGGAACCCGCGAACAAAGCGGGATCGGGGCGCGTACGACGGCCTTCGACGACGGCGCGGCTTTCGATTCCAGCGCTATCGGCTAACTGCCGCAACTCATCGAGGCTTTCCGCGTAATCCGCCTTATTGAGGTCGAGGCTGACCAGAACCGCGGGCGTCGCGGCCGAATTGGCTACACTACTCAGCGGCGTGCTCGAACGGGATGGTGACAGGGCGGGCGGGGACGACGGTTGAGATGGCGTGCTTGTATACCATTTGCGTAACGGTGTTTTTGAGCAACACGACGTACTGATCGAAAGAATCGACCTGCCCCTGCAATTTGATGCCGTTGACCAAGTAGATCGAGACGGGGATGTGCTCTTTCCGCAATGCGTTTAAAAACGGGTCTTGTAGTAATTGCCCTTTGGCGCTCATGATGACTCCACGTTATCGTTATCGAAGTTCAGAAGGCGGCTAATCAGCGATGGGATGTGATGGGGCAGCCTCGAGGCACTTTACGTGATATTCAAAATCGGCGCTATCCCGTGGTCGGCCGGAACAAGCGCTAATCCTGCACAGCTAGCTGCCATCGCGCTTGTCGGTGTAGGGATTGCGCCCGTGTTTAAACTGAATTTTCAAGGGCGTTCCTCGCAATTTGAACGCCTCTCTGAAGAAACGTTCAAGGTAGCGCCGATACGATGCCGACACACGGTCGAGCGCATTGCCGTGGATGATGATGAGCGGCGGATTCATTCCGCCCTGGTGCGCATAGCGCAGCTTCGGCCGCACCAGTCCAGAGCGCGCGGGCTGCTGCTTTTCGGTGGCGGCAATCAGAGCGCGCGTGAGTTTCGGCGTCGGCAGCTTGATCATCGCCGCTTGATAAGCCGTGTCTATTGCCTGGAATAGCTGGCTTACGCCCTGCCCCTGCAAAGCCGAAATGAAATCGATCGCGGCGAAATCGAGAAAATGCAGCTTCAGTTCGATTTGACGTTTGATCCCGTCGCGCTGATAGCTGTCCAGCCCGTCCCATTTGTTTACCGCTACCACCAACGCGCGCCCGGCCTCGACGATGAAACCGGCGATGTGCGCGTCCTGTTCGGAAATCTCCTGCCGCGCATCGAGTACCAGAATCGCGACATTCGCGTCTTCGATTGCCTGCAGCGTCTTGATCACCGAAAATTTCTCGACTGCCTGGTCGACGCGGCCGCGCCGCCGCAAGCCGGCGGTATCGATGACCGTATAGCGTTTGCCGGCGCGCTCGAAATCGATATAGATGCTGTCGCGCGTCGTTCCCGGCTCGCCGAATGCGATGACACGCTCTTCGCCGAGCAGGCTGTTGACCAATGTGGATTTGCCGACATTCGGCCGGCCGACGACGGCGAGCTTCGGATGATGAGCCGCTTCTTCAGCATCGTCGGCAAACGCGATATCGGCGAATATCAGATCGACGAGTTCGCGCACGTTTTCGCCATGGGCGGCGGAAATCGGCAACGGTTCGCCGATGCCGAGTTCATGAAAATCAGAGACCGCCGCGGTCGATTTCATGCCTTCGGCCTTGTTGACTGCAAGCCACAGCGGCCGGCCGGTCTTGCGTAGTTGCCCGGCAATGATGCGATCGTGCGGCGTCAGTCCCTGGCGCGCGTCGACCAGGAACAGCACGGCATCGGCCTCATCGATCGCCTGGCGGGTCTGGCGCGCCATTTCAAACAGGATGCCTTCCTTGGCGACGGGCTCGAAGCCGCCCGTGTCAACGACCAGAAAAGGCTTTTCTCCGACGCGTCCATGACCGTAATGGCGGTCGCGCGTCAGCCCCGGCATATCGGCGACGATCGCATCGCGTGTTTTAGTCAGGCGGTTGAACAACGTCGATTTGCCGACGTTTGGTCGACCGACAAGAACCAGCGTGGGTTTCATATTTCAGGGGCTAGGGATCAGGGGTCAGTAAATCGGGCATTAGGGTCGTTTGGAATTTGACTTTCCTGGCCCCTAGCCCCTGACCCCTCTGGGGCCCCTGCCCTATCTCACCGCAACCGCGTACAAGCCGCCGCTGCGCGTTTGCACGACGATATTCTCGCCAAGCGGAACCGCCGGCGCGAAGATCGGGCTGCCGTCGGTTTCGAGGCGGGCGGCGAATGAACCGTCATCAAGATTCAGCACGTGGACGTAGCCTTGATAGTCGCCGACTATCAGCCAGTCGCGATGCACGTAAGGTCCGCTGAGGCGGCGCCCGTTCAGCTTGTCCTGCTTCCAGATATTGGCGCCGGTAGCCTTGTCGAGCGCGATCACAGCGCTTTTGTCGTCGGCGACGTAAACCGCACGCGCGTCGGCCGCCACGCCTGAAATGCTGGAAATATCGCGCGCCCACAACAGCGTGCCGCGCGCGCTATCGAAACACGCGACGCGACCCTGGAACGCCGCCGCGCAGACCTGTTTGTCATCGACGGCAGGCAAGCTCGTGATGTCGGTCACGCGTTCGAGCTCGGTCGCCCCGCGCGGTTGCGCGACCGTGGCTTCCCATCCGACGTTGCCGTTAGCGAGATTCAGCGCGACCAGCTTGCCGCCGGGAAAACCGGCGAACACGGCTTTGCGGAAAACCACGACGCCGGCGTGCGAGCGTACCGTCAGCGCCGGTGTTGCGCGCTGATAGACCCACTTGCGCTTGCCGTTACTGGCGTCAAGGCCGAATATGCGGCCATCGCCGGCGCGCACGACAACGATGCCTTCAGCGGCTTGCGGCGCGCTCAATACTTCGCTTGAAATATTCGTGCGCCACAATAATTCGCCGCGCCGGTCGAAAGCCAGCACCTCGCCTTTCGGTGTACCGACCAGGACCAGATTGCCGTCGGCGCCGACGCCGCCTGACAGGGGTTGCTTGGGATCGACGCGCCACGCCGCGGTGTTGAGCAGATCGTAACGCACCAGGTTTTCCTTGCTCGCTGCGTACACGCTGTCGGAATCGACCGCCGGGAAAAAGACGTAGCTTCCGGCCTCGCCAACTTTGGCTTTCCAGACCGTGCGCACGCTGGCCGAAGGTATGAATCGCAATAACGGCGCCGGCTTCTGCGCGGGCGCGCTGGCAAACAGGCTGTCGTACAGGCTGTCGTAATAACCCGAAACGGTCTGGCAACCGGCAAGCAGCAGCAGCGCTATAGCGGCGAATAACCTGAAGGCAATGGCGCTCGCGCTCACTTTGTCTCCCGAGCCGGGCCCACACCGTCGAGCTTCAACTGAATCAGATTGCGATACCCGCTCTGCGCATCGCTTTGTTCGAGCGCTTGCTGGTAGGCAGCGCGCGCTTCGTCGGCTTTCCCCTGGGCGACCAGCACGTCGCCGCGGCGGTCCGCATAGAGCGCGTTGAAGGCGGCGCCGTGTTTTTGCTGCAACAGCTGCAACGCCTGTTCGTAATCTTTTTTGTCGAGATAGATGCCGGCGAGACGCAAGCGCGCGGCATCCTGCGCCGCCGCCTCCGATGCGTTAGCGATGACCCATCGCAGTGGCGCAATCGCCGCATCCTTGTCGCCAGCTGCGTGGCTCGCCTTGGCAGCTTCGAGTTGCGCCAGCACGGCATAGCCGCTTCCCGGAAAGGATTTGGTGAAAGTATCGGCGATTTCCTGAACGCGCTTGGCGTCGCCAGCGGTTTGCGCAGCGACCAGATCAGCGTACAGCGCCGCTGCATTGGCTGCTTGCCCGCGTTGATAAAACCGCCAGCCCTGCACCGCGGCGATCGACAGTAAAAATGCCAACAGCATGAGCAGGACTAGCTTGCCGTAGTCTTTCCACCAGGCTTTCAGAATTTCGATCGTTTCCTGCTCTTCCAGGTTATACGCTGCCATCAGTTTTCCTCGATGCTGTGCATTAGTGTGATCAGTTGTTCGACATTCATGCGCCGTTGTTCCCCGGCCGTGCGCAAGGGTTTCAAGCTGACATCGTTTGCGCTGACTTCATCGTCGCCAATGATTACGGCATAGTGCGCACGGCTGGCATCGGCCTTTTTCACCTGCGCCTTGAAGCTGCCGCCACCGCAATGCAGGATGGCTTCGAATCCGGCGTCGCGCAAACGTTCGGCAATACGCCAGGCCAGCCGGCTCGCTGCGTCGCCCTGGTGCACGATATATGCGTGCGGCTGCGGCGGCTCGCGATTGCCATTGTCAGCCATCAGCGCCAGCAGCCGTTCGATGCCCATGGCGAATCCGCAAGCCGGCGCCGGCTTGCCGCCGATCTGTTCGATCAGCCCGTCGTAGCGGCCGCCGGCGCAGACCGTGCCCTGCGCGCCCAGGCGGTCAGTCACCCATTCGAACACGGTCAGATTGTAATAATCGAGGCCGCGCACCAGCCGCGGGTTGATCTCATAGGTAATGCCGAGATCGAGCAAAACCGCCTGCAGCTGCTCGAAATGCTGCCGGGCCGGCCCATCGAGTTCGGCGATCAATTTCGGCGCGTCTGCAATTACGTCCTGCAGGGCCGGATCCTTGCTGTCGAGCACACGCAGCGGATTTTTCTGGATGCGTTCGCGCGCCGCTTCATCGAATGCATCGGCGTGCCGCTGCAGATAATCCTGCACGCGACTCCGGTAGCGCGCGCGGCTTTCGCTATCGCCGAGCGTGTTGATCTGCAGTGCAATGTCAGGCAGCTTCAGTTGCCGCCACAAGCGCGCGCCCATTACAATCTGCTCGGCATCGATATCGGGACCGGCAAAACCGAGCGCTTCGACGCCAACCTGGTGGAATTGCCGATAGCGTCCCTTCTGCGGCCGCTCGTGGCGGAACATCGCGCCGCTGTACCACAGCCGCTGCGGTCCGCCGTATAGCAGATTGTGCTCGACAACTGCGCGCACGCACGACGCGGTCCCCTCGGGACGCAAGGTCAGACTGTCGCCATTCAGCCGGTCGGTGAAACTGTACATCTCCTTTTCGACGATGTCGGTCACTTCGCCGATCGACCGCACGAAAAGCTCGGTGTTCTCAACCAGCGGCATGCGGATGCCGCGGTAACCGTAGCCGCGCAGCCAGTCCTGTACCGTATCCTCGAAAAATTCCCAGAGATGCGCTTCGCCCGGCAGGATGTCGTTCATCCCGCGGACCGCTTGAATCGCTTTACCGCGCATTAGTTGCGAGCCGGAAGAAAGGCCGCCATTGTAAACGAAGCGTGCACGACTTCAGTGCAGTTGCTGATCGAATGCCTCAGTTTCAAATCTGCGTTCACAGGAGGCCGTTCGCCCTGAGCTCGTCGAAGGGTAAATGGACGGCCGCTCATGGTTCGACAAGCTCACCACGAACGGGCTAACGGGGCACTACCCGCTGCCCTCGGGAGTTGACGGATTCAAGCCGGCTGATCCTGCAGCTCTTCGGAAGTGCGCGCAGCGTAGCGCGACTGCACGTAGTCATCGACGATGGCCTGGAACTCGGCCGCGATCGCGTCGCCTTTCAAGGTCACCGTCTTGCGGCCGTCGACGTAAACCGGCGCGACCGGGTTCTCGCCGGAACCGGGCAGGCTGATGCCGATGTTCGCATGTTTGCTCTCGCCCGGCCCGTTGACCACGCAACCCATCACCGCGACCTTCATATCTTCGACGCCGTGATAGCGCTCACCCCAGATCGGCATCTGCGCGCGCACATAGCTTTGAATCTGTTCGGCCAGCTCCTGGAAGAACGTGCTGGTCGTGCGCCCGCACCCCGGGCATGCGATCACCATCGGCGTAAACGAACGCAATCCCATGGTCTGCAGAATTTCCTGGGCGACGATGACTTCTTTCGTGCGATCGCCATTCGGCTCGGGTGTGAGCGATATGCGTATGGTGTCGCCTACACCTTCTTGCAGTAGCACCGCAAGTGCAGCGGTCGACGCGACGATTCCCTTGGAGCCCATGCCGGCTTCGGTCAAACCGAGATGCAATGGATAGTCGCAGCGCGCGGCAAGATCGCGATACACCGCGATCAAATCCTGCACGCCGCTGACCTTGCATGACAGCACGATCTGGTCGCCGCCGAGACCGAGCTCCTCGGCGCGGCGCGCGTTGTCGAGCGCCGAGACGATCAGCGCTTCGCGCGTCACGGCGGCCGCATCTTTCGGCTCCGCCGATTTCGCGTTTTCGTCCATCATGCGCACCAGCAAAGCAGGATCGAGGCTGCCCCAGTTGACGCCGATCCGCACCGGTTTGCGGTAGCGGCACGCGGTTTCGATCATGATCGCGAACTGTTCGTCGCGCTTTTTGCCGGCGCCGACATTACCGGGATTGATCCGGTATTTGGCGAGCGCTTCGGCGCAATCGGGGAACTGCGTCAGCAGCTTGTGGCCATTGAAATGAAAGTCGCCGACCAGCGGCACCGCGCAGCCCATCTGATCGAGCCGATTGCGAATGCCGGCGACTTCGCGCGCAGCCTCGGGACTGTTGACGGTGATGCGGACCAGTTCCGATCCGGCCTTCGCGAGTTGCGCGACTTGTTGCGCTGTCGCCTCGGCATCGGCGGTATCGGTGTTCGTCATCGATTGCACGACGATCGGATGATCGCCACCGATGAAGATTTTGCCAACGCGGAACGCGCGGCTCGGGCGCCGCGGAAATGCGCCGTATGACATTCAGGCCTCCGGCAAAAGGGCTTATTCTAACAGGATGATGACGACGCTCAGAACGGCGCCGCGACCTGGATCAGGTTTGCGTCGCAATAACGAGTGCGAGTAATCCGATGACAACCGCGAGCGAAACCAGCGCGTAGTTGCGCCATGCCACGCTGGTATCGGCGATGCCGTCCAGGGTATCGATCGATTCACCAACGCTATTCGGCCGCGTTTCATCGGTAGCAGCTGCATCGATAGCGTTTGATTTCGCCGCAGCGACGCGAGTGGACGTATGAGTGGACGCAGATTCGGGCTGCTTGCGGGCATCCGATGCAACCGCCGCAGCATCTTGCGCATCTTGCGCGGTGCGGGCAGGCTCTGGCGCGGCATCCGAAACCTGCCGCATGCCGGGCTCAGTACCTTGTTCGACCGTTACTGGCTCAGCGCGGCCTTGTTCGATCACAGGCTCGGCGATTGCGTTACCGCTTGAATCGCGGCTTGAATCAGAAGCGGGTGCGCTTGAAGCCTCGGAAACGCGCACCGATAAAGGCTGTCCCGCGCCGCGCCGCAAGTCAGCCGGCTCGACTACGTCACCGGATGGAATGACGGCCGGTGCGGATTTCGCGTCCAGGGTCGCAAGCAAGGGCGCGGGATCCAGTTGCAGGTGGCGCGCATAGTTGCGCATAAAACCGCGCACGAAAACCGGGCCGGGCAGCTGATCGTGCGCGTCGCTTTCCAGCGCCATGACCTGGCGCCGCGACAGCTTGGTGTGGCGGACCACGTCCTCTATCGACAGGCCCCGCGCTTCGCGCGCCGCGGCCAATCGTTGACCGGGAGTCAGCCGAGCGAACTGATCGTCGTCGAAACCGGTTTTTTTAAATTTTCCGTTCATTCGTACCGCCCTGCGCGCAGCGCCGCCGCCTCTTGCGATTCCGGATATTTCTTGCGTAATTGCAAGCCGTAGCTCGCCTGTGAATTGCGATCGCCGAGCTTTCGTTCGATGCGCACGCCTAGCCACAAGCTTTCGGCGCTCGGGTTGGCAACTTGCATATAACGACTCAGATAGGACTGCGCCTCCGCATAATTGCCGCCCTTGTAGTTCATTTCCGCCAGGTGATAAAGCGCCTGCGGATTTTTTGGCTGAATCTGCAAAGCCTTTTGCAAATAGCTTTCCCCGCCCTTCTCGTCTTTCGCCTTCAGCGAACACACGCCGGCATTCACATAGGATTTGTCGGGCGTCTTATACAGCGGATTTTTCAATGCCGCCATAAAGTAGCGGATCGACGCTTGTTCGCCGCCGCGCTGGCACAAAAACCAGCCGTAGTTGTTGTTCGCATCCGAATCAGCCGGATCGGATTTCAGGGCTCGCTGAAAATGCTGTTCGGCGACGGCGTCGTCGCGCAACTCCATGTAGACGAGCCCCAGTATATTGTGCGCGGGCACGTATTCCGGGTCGGCGCTCAGCGCCTCGTTCAACTCCTGAATGGCGATATCGAACTGGCGGCGCTCGTAATAGCCGGAGCCGAGCTGGGTGTGAATTTCAGCGCGTTGCCCAGCGTTGCTGTCGATCGGCTCACCGCTCTTTTGCGGCGGCTGCGCGCAGCCTGCTGCAAACAATATCAGCGCGCACAGCGCGAGCTTCACCTGGCTCGCCATGCAGCGATCAGACACGGTTTTCGGTTTCATTCTGGGCCTCCATGGCTTTACGCAAACGGCGCTTGCTGCGGTCCTGCACTTCCCCGGCAAGCTGGCCGCATGCTGCGGCGATGTCGTCGCCCCGCGTTTTTCGCGTCGTCACGACCAGACCGGCGTTCAACAGTACATCGGCAAAGCGCCGGATCGATTCTGCCGGTGAGCGATCAAAGCCGGATCCGGCAAACGGATTGAACGGAATCAGGTTCAATTTGCACGGCACGTCCCGAACCAGTTCGATCAGCTCACGCGCGTGCTGCAAACTATCGTTGATGCCTTTCAGCATCACGTATTCGAACGTAATGAAATCGCGCGGCGCTTTCTCCAGGTAGCGCGAGCAGGCGGCGAGCAATTGCCGCAGCGGGTACTTGCGATTGATCGGAACCAGGACATCGCGCAGCGTATCGTTGGGCGCGTGCAGCGATACGGCCAGCGCCACCGGGCAGGCCTCGCTCAGACGGTCGATGCTCGGCACGAGCCCCGAAGTCGACAGGGTCACGCGCCGGCGCGACAGGCCGTAAGCGTCGTCATCGAGCATCAGTTGCAGCGACGCCACCACGTTGT
>JACMKV010000340.1 GCA_014379915.1 Burkholderiales bacterium | reverse complement strand
GATCAAGCCATTGGTCGATGCATCATGCGCCGCCACCGGTTGGTCATCTTCGAGTTCAGGCAGAATTTTGCTCGCAAGTTCTTTGCCGAGTTCCACGCCCCATTGATCGAACGAATTGACGTCCCAGATCATGCCTTGCACGAATACCTTGTGCTCGTATAGCGCGATCAGGCAGCCGAGCGTTTGTGGATCGAGCTTGCCCAGAAGAATCGAATTGCTCGGTTTGCCGCCGGGGAACGTTTTGTGCGGAACCAGCTTGTTTATTGCGTCCTCATGCAATCCGCGCAATTTCATTTCGTCTCGCGCTTCGTCCTGCGTCTTGCCGCGCATGAGGGCTTCGCTTTGCGCAAAAAAATTCGCCAGCAGCATGCGGTGATGTTCCCCGAACGGGTAGTTGGAGCTGACCGCCGCGATGAAATCCGCCGGTATCAGCCGGCTACCCTGATGCAGCAATTGATAGAACGCGTGCTGGCCGTTGGTCCCCGGTTCCCCCCAGACGATCGGCCCGGTCGTGTAGTGCAGCGTCTCGCCATCGCGTGCGACGCGTTTGCCGTTACTCTCCATATCGAGCTGCTGCAGAAACGCGGGCAGCCGGTGCAAGTTCTGCGCGTAGGGGAGGACGGCATGGGTTTCAGCGCCGAAGAAATTGCTGTACCAGACTCCAAGCAGCGCAAGAATCACCGGCATGTTGGCAGCAAGGGGCGCCTCCAGAAAGTGCTGATCCATGCTGCGCGCGCCGGCAAGCAAAGCGCGGAAATTCGCCATGCCGATGGCCATGGCGATCGACAGCCCGACCGCCGACCATAGCGAATACCGCCCGCCGACCCAGTCCCAGAACTCGAATACGTTTTCCTGCGCGATACCGAACCTGGCAACTTCTGCATGATTGGTCGAGACGGCTACGAAGTGCTTCGCAATCGCTGCCTCGCCGCCGACGCTTTCGAGCAGCCACGTCCGCGCCGAGTGTGCGTTGGCGAGCGTTTCCTGGGTATTGAATGTTTTCGATACAACGATGAAAAGCGTGGTTTCCGGATTGAGCCTTTGCAGCGTCTCGAACAGATGCGCGCCGTCGACATTGGAGACGAAATGCGAATTGAGATGCGGCGCCGCGTATGGCTTCAATGCGGCCGTCACCATTGCCGGCCCCAGATCGGAGCCGCCGATGCCAATGTTGACAATGTCGGTGAACGCCTTGCCGGTATGGCCGCGCAATTGGCCACCGCGCACTGCCTCGCTGAACGCCTGCATCTGGTCGAGCACACGGTGAATATCCGGAATCACATCTTTGCCGTCGGCGAAAACAGGCTGGTCGCGCGGCGCTCGCAGGGCCGTATGCAAAACGGCTCGCTGCTCCGTGAGGTTGAATTTTTCGCCGGCCAGCATTCGCCGAACCGCGCTTTTAACGCCGCGTTGTTCGGCAAGCTGAATCAGCAGCGCCAGGGTTTCCGCATCGATCAGATTCTTCGAGTAATCGAGCAGGATGCCGTCGAAGCACAGCGAGAATTTGTCGAACCGCAGCGGATCGCGTTCGAACATGTCCCGTAGCGAGGCTCGCGCCAAACTGTTCTGACTGCTTTGCAGTGCGCGCCAGACGGGCAGCTCGTTTAACTGGGCCATGGAAGGTGAAGTCAAGATAAGAGAAATGCCGCGAATGACGCGATCGGCAAAATATAGCCGATAAAATTAAAAAAAGCCCCGCACGGGCGAGGCTTTTTATTTCGGCGGATTACTTTATGCGGATTTTTTCTTGCTGCCGCCGGTGACATTGGCTTCGATAATATCCGTTGTCTGGCGCGTGGTCACGTTTGCCTGACGCACGCCTTTTGCCATCGTGTCATAGGCGGTATCCGCAGCCGCGATTGCGGTGCGCATCGCCGCACTGGCGAAGTCAGAGCCGGCCGGGTTCGCGGTCACGGCTTCATCAAGCAGGGAAATCAGACCGCGATTGAACTCCGATATCTGCTGGCCGAACAGCTCGTTGAGTTCATTCTGCGTCTCGCTGGCAATGTGGTAAGCGTTGCGCGAGTATTCGAGTGCCTTTTCGAACGCCGGCCGAACGATCGAAGCCTGAGCTTCTGTCAGCTCTTCGACGTCCGCAGCCTCGGCCAAGGCTCTTGCATTTTTCGTGTTGTCGCTGACTGCGCGCTTCGCGGTATTCAATTGCAGTTCCAGCATACGCTGACTTCCTTCAAGCGCAACATTGATAAAGCGCATCGCGGCTTCGAAATTCTGTTTCGAAAACGCTGCATATGGTTCGGTAATCACGTTCATTGAATTCTCCATGGGGTAGAAGGATCAAATCGTGCACAGCACTTCTGATGCGGTGCACAAACTATTGTAGCGAGTCCGGAATTTCCTGTCACGGCTTTCAATAAAGGTCGCGCTAATCATAAGACCGCCTAATGATGCTCAACCGAACATTCGTTTTACCACGTCATTGTGAAGCTTTTATTTCCAAACGAGACTAATAATAAGAGCTTGTCCGTCAACAATTTAACCCTTCGGGCCGGGGTCACTTTGAGCGCATCCCTTTGTCGCAGGAGGCCTGCGACACGTTACCGCAGAGCGGCCGTTTGCGGGAGCAGGCCTTGCGGGCGCTTCCCGCAGACGGGCGACTGCGTCGCGAACGTGTCCGCGCTCGCCTGCGACACGTTACCGCAGAGCGGCCGT
>JACMKV010000339.1 GCA_014379915.1 Burkholderiales bacterium | reverse complement strand
CTGCTCGAAGGGCTGCGGTTGCGCGTGAAGGACGTCGAATTCGAGCGGCGCGAGATCGTCGTGCGCGAAGGCAAGGGCAACAAGGATCGCGTGACGATGTTGCCGGAAAGCCTGATCCAGCCACTGCGCGACCAGTTGGCGAAAGCGAAGCGGCTGCACGATCAGGACCTCGAAGCGGGTTTCGGCGAGGTTTACCTGCCCGAAGCGCTGGCGCGCAAATACCCGAAAGCGGGGCGGGCGTGGGGATGGCAATATGTATTCCCCTCGCCGGTGCGCGCCCTCGATCCGAGGTCGGGCGCCGAGCGGCGCCACCATATCTATCCTGAAAGCGTGCAACGCGCAGTGCGCGAAGCGGCGCGGCGGACGCTGATCGCGAAGCCGGTTTCGCCGCACGTGCTGCGCCATTCTTTCGCCACACATCTACTACAGAACGGCTACGACATCCGTACCGTGCAGGAGCTGCTCGGTCATTCCAACGTCAGCGCAACGATGATTTATACGCACGTGCTGAATCGCGGCGGGAAAGGCGTGCTGAGCCCGCTCGATCTTTGAATTGTCTGGCGCTGGCCGCGCCGCATGCGCTACAAATAAATGACCTGCTCGAGGTGTCCGGCGAGTTCTCTATCGCTCGATTTGGTGTAATCCTTTTCGATCGTCTCGCTGACTTTGTCGAGCACATGCGTATCGAGCCGGTTCTTGAGCATGCCCATGAAAGGATTGGATGCAACGAGGATCAGGCGCTCGTATTGATTGATGCTGCGGCCGTGCTCGAGATTCTTCGCCAGCTCGAGCGCGAAATGGTCTGCCTCGTTCTGCTTGGGATCGGTCGACGGGATGAACGCGCCGTGGCCGGAACCATTAGTCTTGTGGTTGCCCGGTCGGTCTGAGTTGATGTCGAGCCGTTTTTCCCGGCTCTCCGGATGATGGAGTTCGGCGACGAGTTGCAGGCCTCTTTTCATGCCGCTGTTGCAGAAGATTTTGGCGTGGCTGGAGTTTGCGACCAGTATCCAGGTATTCATGAGGGCTCCTTCTCCTTGGGGTTCATACTTTCGGACAACAATCCCAAGGCGCGGTTGCGGTTTAGCTAACACTGGGATCGAATCGGCGCCAGGCCCTCGCGAAGCTTTATTAGAGGAGCGCGGCGGATGCAAAATCCGGGCCATTTTCTGCCGCAATCGCCGCCAGTTTTTGCGGCTTAAAGCCCGAGCCGCTGCCAGATCGTGGAGGTCGCGCCGGCCTGATTGAGCGTGTAGAAGTGCAAGCCGGGCGCGCCTGACGCGAGCAGGCGATCGCACAAATCCGTCACTACTTCGAGGCCAAACGCCCGGATCGAGGCGCTATCGTCGGCATAGCTTTCGAGCTTCTTGCGTATCCAGCGCGGGATGTCGGCGCCGCAGGCGTCGGAAAAACGCGCGAGCTGCGCATAGCGGTTGATCGGCATGATGCCGGGCACGATCGGAATCGTGATGCCCATCGCCTCGCATTCGTCGACGAAGTTGAAATACGAGTCGGCGTTGAAAAAATACTGCGTGATCGCCGAATTGGCGCCGGCATCGACCTTGCGCTTGAAGTTGATCAGGTCGTCGCGCGCCGAGCGCGACTGCGGGTGGAATTCGGGATAGGCCGCGACTTCGATCTTGAAGTTGTCGCCGGGCTGCGCGCGGATGAAATCGACCAGCTCGTTGGCATAATGGAATTCGCCCGGCGAAACCGTACCGGACGGCATATCGCCGCGCAAGGCGACGATATGCCGAATGCCGGAATCGCGATAGCGCTGCAGGATTTCGGTGATATTTGCGCGCGTCGAGCCGACGCACGATAGGTGGGGCGCCGCAGCCTGGCCTTCGGACTGGATTTCGAGCACTGTATCGAGCGTACGGTCGCGCGTCGAGCCGCCGGCGCCGAACGTCACCGAAAAAAACTCGGGCTTCAATTGCGCGAGCTGCTTTCGCGTCGCGCGCAGTTTTTCGGCGCCTTCGGGCGTTTGCGGCGGGAAGAATTCGAAGCTGAAAGTACGCGCGTGTTCTTGTTGGGATTGCATGATCCAGGACGGAAACACGCTCGCATCAGACGACTCTGCAGTGGCGAGCGCGTGGTTTTAGAAGCTCAAACAGGTTTTGTTGCAAGGGAGAAAGCGGGCGATCGCGCTTTTCTTTGCAAGCTGACCGCCCCTTTGTGCGAACCGCCGGTGGGCGGCCCGTGCTTTCTTAATACCGGTAGTGATCGGGCTTGTACGGCCCATCCTTCTCAACGCCGATGTATTGCGCCTGAGTGGCGGACAGTTCGGTGAGCCGCGCATTGAGCTTTCTGAGCTGCAGCCGCGCGACTTTTTCATCAAGATGTTTCGGCAGCACGTACACG
>JACMKV010000338.1 GCA_014379915.1 Burkholderiales bacterium | reverse complement strand
CCTCGGCGCTCAACAGCACAATGCGGGCACGCCAGACATGCTTTTGGAGGGAATTGCGGTCCGCGACGATCGCATCAAGGCGCTGACGGTCGCTTTCGGAAACGGTGAGGGAAATTCCAATGCGCATGCGAGCAGACTCGCATGCTTTGCATCGGTTTGAAACGCCAATCAGGACTCTTCTGTTCCGATCAATCCACTAGATTTATCCCGCAGTTGACTGTCGAAGTCTCGCGCCGCACGGCCGTCAATCGGCGCGGCCCTAGCGAGAAGCGGCTTTCGCCTCATTTCGGACGATGGGGCAGGTCAGTGCGTTACTTCAACCGCCTATAAGATAGGATCTGTGCTGCGCGAGCGGCGTGCGACTGGGCTTTTTCGTCTATCGTTGTTCGGAAAGGCGTTCCAGCTGACGCCTGATAAAAGAGGCAGCTTGCTCCTTGAATTCAGCGAAGGGCTTTTCATCCGTCATCCAAGTGTTTCCCAACGGATGGAATTTCTTGTAGGAGCCATCATTATCCCTGGTCGCAAATACTAAGTATTCTCGTGAAGCGGTCCTGTCCAAGGAGTGCTGCGGCGGTCCGTACCCCTCCATGGAGAACTGTGGCAGCCCATAGCAGTTGTTGCCGACGTCTCGAATTGCTACGGATTGCGGGAGGTGGCCTTTCACAACCTGAGTGATCTCGAAGACCGCATCGGACGGGCGCAGACGATCAAGTGTTTCGGGTCGTTTCGAAACCGCCTTCAATGTGCCGACGAACGCGATATCTGCATTTGCTAAGCTCGCTTCAAGGGTGAGATTCCGGCAGGCGAACGCAGTCGGGGACGATATTATGAAAGCAAAGATTGAAATAAGAACCAGCAATCCTTGCATCTAAGTCTCCGTGGCAATAATTACTTGGGTACACTTAGGGATCGGCCACGCCACTCGTCAGCCGTGCAAACATCCCCTCAAGCACGACAGCCCAAGTTCGGATTCTGCTGATAGAATATTTTTAAGCATCGGGTGCAACAGGATTCCGATCTGATCGAACCTCACGGATTAAAAACATTCTCGGAACTGGTCTACAACCGCCGCCCGCAGGCGCTTCGGCAAGGTCTGCAATCACAGCAACCCAGCCGCTGGTCGACACGCTTGGTCGGTGCCCCTTCGAGCCAATACGAGACGCTGCCGTGCCCGCCGATTAGGTGCGACCGGAGCTGCAGCGATTCCGGCCGTGCCAATTTATTATCCGTTACGGGGAGGATGCGGTGTTTGCGGACGTTATTGCAACGGTATTGGATGGCCATAACAGATGAGCGCCCCGACGGGGCATTGAATCAAAATGGTGGTCATTTGCACAAGCGGCTGATCAAGCCAATAACCAACAACATTGGGACAATTAAAAAAATCGCAACCCAAGATAGTATGAACCCTTTTTTTGAAAACGGACTCAACAATAATGTCAAGAATTCATCAATAGATTCGCTGTTATAGGCCATCACAACGAGGTGTATCCAAATCGCAACAGCGATAATCACCCCCGGTTTATTCAGCAATTGGCAAAAATTATTTGTCGATTCGTACATAATACTCGGTATTTTTCGGTCTCCAGGGTGACGCGGCACGTTGGGCGATGCGCCTGTCGCACGCATAGTCAAGTCACTCGACCGTGAATTGCAGGGGTGACCAAGCAATATACGCTTTGTCGCGCCATGTCCGAAACGAGGCGTAGGCCGCTGTCGCTAGCCGCACGCCGACAGTCGGCTTCACAGATCACAAGCCGATTGCCGATCCGATGGGACGGTGTTCGCCCTGGGTGATTCCTGACCTTGCGCCCCGCTTTGCGCGATTTGATGATTTCCCCCACCCTGAGATGTCTGCTGTCGTCGGATGGCGCTTCTGTTGGTTTTGCTGCTAAACGATGGCCGTCATCCGTTGGGGATGCGAGGGCGAGAGGCACGATTCAAGAATGACAGAAGCTGCTAAAGATGTTTTGAAAGCTGAGCGCGCCTGGATGACCCCCGTGAAGGTGGATCAGCACCTCGTCGTAAACGGTGATCAGTTGGGGGGGATTAGCTTCTACGCTAAGTGGATCAATTCGGGCCGTAGTCCTGCGTTGCAGGCGGGAATGTGGTGCGCCATGAGAATTGAGCCGCGCCACGCAGATTATCCTTTCTTCGAGAGGATAAATGTGCCGGACAATGCTATTGTCGGACAGGGCGCTACTGTAAATAGCGCGAGCAGGACAATATCCGGCCAAGAATTTATCGACTTTATGGACGGCCGACTTTTTGTTTATTTTTACTCGTTCGTTAATTACAAAGATGTTTTTACAGATTCTGTAAGAAAAACTGAGTTCTGCATTCGAATTTCCTTCGTTTCAATAATTGAAAAGCCAGACGGAAGGCGAGAGCTTCGCTTCGAGATGTTCAACATAGGCGAACAGAATAACGCTACCTAGGGTAGTGTCTCACTTTTAAATTACCCGCCGCTTTCTTTGCGGATAAGGTCGTCCAATGAACGGCAGACTGAAAGACTGGGCACGCGCGATAAAGCGAGACGTGCATGCGATCTATCTCGCAGCTCGCGATCCTCGCATGTTGCTTGATGAAGGACGAGTCAGCCGAGCGCGAGCGCCTTGCCGAGGCGGAGGCTCGACGCGCCGAGGCGCGTCGCATGGAGCTTGCCGAGATGCGCGCCGCCGTCGCTGCGAGGCTCAGCATGGCCGAAGAAGCCGATGCGTACGACGATGAGCTGGATACCGCGTCGAACGCCGTGGTCGACCTCGTCCACGCCGGCAGGCTCGACGAAGCCGAACAGGCCGCCCGCGACCTCCTGGTCCAATACCCAGAGGTGCATGACGGCTACGATCGCCTTGGCATGGTCTACCAAGCCCGAGGCGAAAACCAGAAGGCGGCCGACAGCTATCGTAAGTCATCGAACCCGGCCGCTAGAAGGCCTTGGGGCCAGGCCGAGCCGCCCGACGGCAGCTCAACATTCAACAACGGACGCGGTGCGATCGCCGCCAATCCCAACAGGGGCGCCATCGACCGCCGGTCAAGGTGCCAGCTGAGCATTTCGGCAAGCGCCCTTCGCTGGCTCGTGTGTCATCGGCACGGGAGCCCGAAACATTTTGAGTTCCGTGAAAGCGGCCACAGGATAAGTGTGACCTTGCCAGCCTGGATCAGCTCTTCTAAAGCGACGAGGTGGGGCTGCTGCTGGTGATCTTTTGCGAGATCAATCCAGATGTCGGTATCGACGAGAAGGTTGAACATCGCTACGGCTTTCGCCGCGCATCGACGATACGGAGCAGATGTGAGGCGAGCAGCACTTGATATTGCGCGTCACGGAGGTCGGTGACAGGCTTTCGATGCCCGTGGGAATTTCTGAATACACCGAACGCCCCGGCAAACAGGTGCTGAAGCGCCAGGCGTTCGCCGTCGGGGTCGGACATGTTAGTGAGCGGACCGCCGTCTTTGGCAAAAGCCTTACGCATGAGGCCGTCGCCAACGTCGTTGGCTGAAAGAGAGGCTGCGGCGCGCACCTCGATTTCAAGCGTGCGAAAGGCATCGAACACCGCGTCGTTTAGGTCGTTGCGTGCGAGTGTGGCCCAAACTTTGTCGGCGATCATGGGATGCAGTAGCGCCTTTTGGAAGGCTGCGGCTTCGCTATATTTTTCCGCGTCGAAATTGTCGGCTGCCTCTCGTCCTCTCGCAGTGAGGACCTTGAAGCCGTTTGCGCCGTTTATGCCAGTGTCGGGCCTGATGAACCCTTCACGGTCAATGAAACGCCATGCTTCGGCAAGATGGTCTTCCGTTTTGCGGTTGTCGAGCGGCGAATACCGCGGCGCATTGGGGGTGTGTTCGTGGTTGCCGGTGGCGAGCTGGTCGACGAAACCGATTTGGAATCTGCCGCCCTGTTTCTCCTGGGCGATGGCGGCGAATTTCAGCAGGATCGGGACGAGATCTTCCGGTGGTACGGCGAGCAGGTCCGCGATGTTGGAATAGAGCTTAGGAAAAGTGTCCATCTCAGACCCTCAGCCTGGAAATGCATTATAAAATCGTGCCGGGGCGGCAATAAACTCCACCTCACGCCGGAACTGAATAACAAAGTAGCGCTGCCGGTCAAGGTAGTGAGCAGCTACTCAGGAAAAGTCAGCTGAGTGGTGACGGCGGAAAGTGCGTGGATCAATCGAGTAAGAGCCTCTTGTCGCCCGTAGCACTGGTCATCGCTTCGTCGGCTATTGAAGCAATGCGGAAGATTCAGGGCAGCGAATGCCCCTTGTCACCCCATCTCGGAAGGCCCAGCTTGGTGTTCTGATGATCACAATGTGGCAAAGGCAGGATTCGCAATGCCGCGGGGCCGTGTCTGCTGAACCCTCGGTTTGCTGACGATGCGGCCAGGCGAGGCACAGTTCAGTGACCGCATCGAGCCGATAGTGTTGATAAACTCGGCCGTTGATCGGTTCTCGTCTGCATGATTCAGTCTCTCCAGGATTGGGGAGGATTCGGCGATGATGGGAACGCAGGCCGTACCGGCACAGCTTTTCTATGATTTCAGCATCGAGGAGCACATTCCGGCCGAACACCTGCTTCGGCATATCGATCAGTTCCTCGATCTGGATGATATCCGCGCCAAGCTGAAGCCGTACTACAGCACAATGGGCCGTCCCTCCATCGATCCTGAGCTTATGATCCGAATGCTGATCGTCGGCTATTCGATGGGCATTCGCTCCGAGCGGCGGCTGTGCGAAGAGGTTCATCTGAACCTGGCCTATCGGTGGTTTGCCGTCTCGGCCTTGAAGGCAAAGTACCGGACCATTCCACCTTTTCACGTAATCGCCATGGCCGCTTCCGCGAGAGCGATATCTTGCGGCATCTGTTCGAGGCGACCGTCCAAACATGCATTGACGAAGGGTTGGTCGGCGGAGAAGGCTTTGCTTGCGATGCCAGCCTGATCGCGGCGGATGCCAACAAGCAGAGGTCGCTTTCGGGAGAGGATTGGGATCGCAGGCCTGTCCCGGCAAATGCCGCCCGCGCTGTCGAGGAATATCTGACAACGCTCGATGATGCCGCGTTCGGTGCCGCCAGCGAAGTTCGTCCCAAATTTATCTCGCCGTCCGATCCGGCGGCACAGTGGACCGGCGCCAATAGGGGCCAAGCCTTCTTCGCCTATGCCACCAACTATCTGATCGACACCGAAAACGCTGTCATCCTGGACGTGGAGGCCAGCCGGGCGATCCGGCAGGCCGAGGTCGGAGCGTCTCGAACCATGCTGCATCGCACAGCCGAGCGGTTCGGCTTGACACCGAAGCGCCTGATTGCCGACAGCGCCTATGGTTCGGCCCATAATCTCGCTTGGCTGGTGAAGGAGCGAAAGATCGAGCCGCACATTCCGGTCATCGACAAATCACAGCGTACGGATGACACCTTCTCGCGAGACGATTTCGTCTATGACCCCGCCCGCGACAGCTATCACTGCCCTGCAGGGAAGGATCTCATACACGGTCGCCGCCCCTATAAAGTGCCGCGCTCCGGCGTGACGAAAGATGGCATGATGCGCTACCGGGCAAGCCGGCACGACTGCAGCGCTTGTGCTCTGAAGCCGCGATGCTGTCCAAAGGAGCCGGCGCGCAAAATCCCGCGATCAATCCATGAAGATGCCCGAGACGTGGCGCGCGACATCGCTAAGACCGAGGACTATCGGACCTCGTGCAGACAACGGAAAAAAGTTGAGATGCTGTTCGCGCATCTAAAACGGATTCTGAAAGTGGGCAGATTGCGCCTGCGCGGACCACTCGGCGCCAAAGACGAATTT
>JACMKV010000337.1 GCA_014379915.1 Burkholderiales bacterium | reverse complement strand
CACCTGTTCCGGCGGCTCGGCCGGCTCGATATCGAGATTGACGACAACCGGATCCTGGCCGCTGCGAACCAGCACGCAACGCAAAATCTCGGTCTTGCTCGCATTGATCTCCTGATGCGGCACGAACGGCGGCACATAAATAAAATCGCCGGCTCCCGCCTCCGCGACAAACTCGAGCTGCTCGCCCCAGCGCATGCGCGCCCGACCGCTCACGACATAGATGACGCTCTCCAATTCGCCGTGATGGTGCGCGCCGGTCTTGGCATTCGCCTCGATATTGACCGTCCCCGCCCACAGCTTGGAGGCGCCCGTGCGCGCGTGATTGATCGCCGCCGCGCGCGTCATGCCCGGCGTTTGCGGCGTGTTGAGATCGAGCTCGGCGCCGGGAATTATCTTGACGCCTTGGTCGCGCCAGTTTGGGGTGGTGACCATTTCATCGCTCCTCGAATCTTTGATCCTAGCTGCACTTGACGAACACTGCGTTTAGAACGAGGCGGTCGAGGTAGTGAAACGACCTTGTATTCCCCTCCGCAACGCAGCCACTCTATCAGGCATAAGCGACACGTTTTCCAAAGCTCACGAAGCATCTCGTCAAAGGACGGATCGGCGAAATCGTTGTTAACGAGGCTTGGCAGAAATTCTCCGGAAGCAAGCTCCCCGCGGTGCATATGTCTACTGCGTACTTGCTGAGGGTGGATAGAGAGGTCTCGGAGGCGCAAAGCCTCGTTCAGACCAATAAGGCTTGCGACTACGCCGTAAATATTCATTCGATCATATCGCTTGCCTTTCGGCTTTAGTGTTTCACAGGCAATAACGAGGAACACCGCATAGGCAGTTCGCTGGTCCGGCCACATCGAGTCCGCGGTGAGGTAAGCGTTACCGGCGCGCAGAATGTTGTCGCGTTTCGCTACGGGAAGCGCCGTAAATGCGCGCCACAGCTCCTCAATGTCCGCGGGCACCCACCGCTCACGCATATCCGAATGGATCCCTATCCGGCCGACCCCGGGACGAAGGACAAGCTCGCGTGCGACGGGTGAACAGCTTCCCTTGATCGGGAAAGTACGGTGCGGACCGACTTCCCAGTATCCTACCGAGCGCAATTCGCAGGCCGTGGGACATCCCTGATCATCAAACTCCGCGACCCAGTCAAGTTTCGGACGTACGGACCTGGGGCAAATACCGAGGACGATGCCGAGGAAGATTTTCAGTTCCCTTATGCGTGTCTCGAAATTGTCCATGATTCCCTCACTACCGATGCCTTCAACCATCGCATCTACAATGATGACCTGTGGACCCGATAAAGCATCTGGAAACCGGGAAGGCGGACCGAGTCGGAGATCATCTCCAAGCCAGAGTTCACCGCGCCACGACAAGCCGCGATAGGTAAGTAGATCCCAGCGATGTGCGCGAACCGTAACATTCCTTTGCATACGTTGGTTCGCTGCGTTGATAAATTCTCGGGCCAGATCGAGCGACAGCGTCGGATTCCCGTCTGGATGGGCTTTTACCCGGAGAGCTGCACCTCGACGCCTTTCCCAGACAATATGAAGCGTTGGAGGATTGGGGCCATTGGCTGTATACACTGAAAGCGTTCCGCTGTTCTCGGCTGCCTCAAGTTGTGAGAGGCCGCCTGAATTCCAGCCGCGCTCTTCTATCTCTGACCGAAGATGGGCCATCCAAGAGTCGGCATCCTTCTTGGGAACAACGAACTCGATCGGCCATTCGCCGGCCTCGAAACGAAGGTCAACAACAGCGCGCATACCGTCCTCGCCATCTGCGATGTGAATCTCTGCGCTGGATTTTTGCTTTGGCATTCTTGCTAGCGCAAGTCGCGATAATCGTGATGCATTAACCCCTATCCGAGTGTGCTGCGGCTAATGCCTCCGCCCGCAAAGCTCACATCTCATTGTTTCCTTCGAGTACCTTCAGTTCCTCACCCATCCGTGCAAATGCAGCCGCTCTGGCATTCCGGTTTTGCCCCCTTGGAGATTCTTTTGCGTGCCTCGAATCCGCCAGAAGTGCTGGATAGCCTTACCGAGCTCTCTCTCAAAGTCGAGCACGCAGATTTACTCGTAAAGGCTAACGACCCGAGGGGCAATAAGCTTGGGCGTTTCGTAGTCAATGCGTTTGGCAGCCATCTCGAAGTATGTTGGATCGACCTCTACACCAACGCTATTTCGCCCCCAATTGGCAGCGGCAATGTTGGTTGTTCCCGAGCCCATGAAAGGATCAAGGACGGTATCGCCGACAAAACTGAACATCCGAATGAGTCGCTCGGCCAGTTGCAAGGGATAGGGCGCTGGATGCGTTTTGGTCGACGCACCCGTTACGCCCGTCCAAATCTGTTGGAACCAGGACTTGTGCAGATCGCCTGGAATCACGCTAAGAATTCGAGTGGGGACTGATGGACTTCGATAGCCGCCCGGCTTCCGCTCCATCAATATGAACTCGATGTCATTCTTAATGACGCTATTCGGTTCGTACGGCTTCCCGAGGAAGCCGCCGCCATTGCCGTTTGCCTCGTACGCCGCATTGGCGATCTTGTGCCAGATGATAGGAGCCAGGTTATTGAAGCCCAGACGCCTGGAGCGCTCCTGAATCGACGCGTGCAACGGCATCACAACGTGTTCGCCCTTGTTCTTGCGTCGCGAAAGACAGACATCGCCGACCACACAGACGAGACGACCTCCTGGAACGAGAGCATGAAAGCACGCGGCCCAAACTTTATCCAGTTCGTCCAGAAAGGTGTCGTAGTCGTCTATGTAACCCATCTGGCCTTCGCTGATGTTGTAATCCTTGAGAGTCCAATAGGGAGGAGACGTGACAACCAAGTGAATGCTTTCTGGAGGCAGAAAATCGATACACCGTGAATCTCTTCGATACAGCTCGTGTTTTGTAGGGAGCTGCTCCAGTTTTGCTTCGATGGCCGCCACAAGCTTGGCGTCCTTGGCAATTCTAGGAAGATCCGTCTGGTGATTAGTAATTTCACCGATCTCTTCCGGAAGAAATTCGGCGGGATCGAAAGCGGCAGTCATTGGCTCAGAGAGTTTATTCATGTGACCATTATCGCAGACAGCCACATCGTAAAGACCCACTCGATTCTTCCACATACCCACCTAGGTGTGATGTTTCAATACGTTGTTCATTCGGACTGGGCTTCGCATTACGGCAACCCACGTGACCATATCAAAGGCGCCGGCCGGAAAAACCTGTTCGTCGCGACCGACGATCACTCGCGCCTGGCCTTTACCGAATGCACCCGAGCGAACGCAAATGCGGGTTGCGTTCTTCCCACGAATTCGCGCGCGTTTGCCGCACGTCGGGTGTGGCGGCATCGCTTCACCAAACCCTACCGCCTGCAGACCAACGAGAGTGGCAGTCTCGTCGGTAAACTGGGGATTGAACTTGAAGCCGCGCTTAGTAAAACTCTATAGATTTTATTGAGATATTACTGGCAGCTTGCCGAAAATCTTGGTGGCCACGTTTTCTCCTTTAGAAGTCATTACCCCACGGAGGATCAGCTTCTATTGCGCGTATTGCGCTACTCCGTTTCCAAAAGACCAGTTCTCTTTTTTAACTTCAACAAGACTTACAAATACGTCTTCAGTTCGGACATGCAACTCGCTATTCAGTTTATCCGCCAAGGTCTTGAAAAATATTTTCTTGAGCTCCAAGGTGCGGCCCTCGTTCAACGTGATTTGAATCACGACGATGCCATCTGTGCGCGGAATATCCAGATAGCTCTGGTCATAGATCAGGGTATTGGGTTCGTGTTCGGTGATTATCTGAAAGTTGTCCTTCTCCGGGACATTAATCGTGTCGACCATCGTTCGGTATACAACGGCGCCGATCCTCTTTCCAAATCCCTCCAATTTTCCTTTCATGATTGAAATCCGGACTAAGGGCACTATGGGTCTCCTTTTCATCTAGATGTAGGATAAACGGGCGCGGCAATGAACGACCAAGCTCACCCGTCCTCTTGCCGTGGCGCATCGAAGGCGTGAGGGTCGGGGGCAGAGCCCTGTTGGACTTCAGTCCCGCTCAGCTCTTGAATGCTCTTGATGACTTGGCTGCCGAGTTGCCGCGTGTTGAAGGCGTTACCGTTGCTGTTTAGCAACCCGACGTTGAGGCTGACAGCCAACTCCCTCAGCACTGGCCTCACCGGTGTGAGAGGAACGCCGTCCCGCAGCACCTCGATGGTTCCCGTTTCCAATTCCTTGATGACGTATCCTTGAAAGGACACCTCGGTTACGGCTTTTATATCGCGCCTGACAGGCGGTTTTCTAATGAGGCGCCCGAGTGGTATGGACCTGCGGCCACCTTCATCCGGCAGCATCAGAGTGATTGCCTCCGCAACTGGCACGTTCAGAAGCGTCTCGACTTGCATCTCTTCCGTGTTTATCCGAAGCACGATGACGCGATCCACGTGCTCGAGAGAGTTTGGGTTAAAAGTTATGCGACCACCGCCGCCCGCCATGGCCGTGGTCTTGACCGAAATCCTTTCCCCTGCACCGCTCACGACGTCGTAGCCTCTCTGATTGACCTCCGTGGCCATCCGGCCGTTGGTGATCATTGCCACGTAAAGCTCTCCGATGCGTCCGCAGAGGTGCCGCAGCTCTGTGGCCGGAACACCCCAGTTGATCTCTCGCTCGAACCAGGCCATCGCCTCCCCGAGCGATTGAATCAGCTGCATCTGCGTTAATGCCATCCGAAATCACAGCCCTTCTTCATGGGCTCAACGAACGATTCGGGCGGCCGGGGCGCGCCCGCAATCGCAGCCAAGTGGATTACGATCCGTGAACGCGTTGTTAGACATCTTCGTGGTCCAGTTGAGTACGCACTGTCCACCACGCCAGCAACCCGAACGCTACTGCCACGCTCGCGAGAAATGCCCAGAACCACGCGAATCCTTTCGCATCGGCAGCTGTGTCGGATCCGTAATGTCGCCAAGCGAGGTGAATCCTGTAATCGCAACACTAAGGCATATGATTACGAAAATGGCGGCAAGAACCATGGTCGCTTGTACTGAGATTTTCAAATGCGCCTCCGTTTTCCGGCGAATGCCTCACTAAAAGCAGATGATACAAAGGTCGAGGCAGTGTCGTTCCATGCAAACGCGGTTGTCAAGCAACGACAAGTACTACTCGCGGAATGAATCGCTCGACTAGCCAAAAAAATGGCCCGCAATTCGTCGCTCGCGGTAAACCGTTGGCCGCGGTGCGGAAGCAGTGTCGCGCCGTTTCCGGATGTCGTGTTCGCAAAACTATTGGTTGCGCGCCGATTGTGTCTTGCGCAAGATTACGCGAGCAGCCGTGATTGAGCGCAGCGTTTCTCGACATCGCACGCGAGCTGCAACCCCGCATCTATCCGACCGGCAAAAGAGCGTTGCCTGGTGAACGCGAGGAGTGAGTCTGCTAACGCACCCACTTGCCAACGCCAAGGAGACTTCATGTTCAAAGCCATCGCCAGCCCGCACCTCGTCCCTTTTGACGGATCGTTTCGAGAAAAAGCTGCGCGCACCGCACCGGTTAAGGCTACCGACAAGGACGAGAGCAAAAAGCGGCTGAAAAAGCTCGTCGAAGAGCTCGGCGAGATGCAGGAACTTTTATACGCTTCGGACCAATACGCCGTGTTGTTGATTTTTCAGGCGCTCGATGCGGCCGGCAAGGACAGCACGATCGGCAAAGTATTAACCGGCATAAATCCGCTCGGTTGCCAGGTGTTTTCCTTCAAGGCGCCGAACGCCGAAGAACTCGATCACGATTTTTTGTGGCGCACCACGCGCTGCCTGCCTGAGCGCGGGCGGATCGGCGTATTCAGTCGCAGCCATTACGAGGAAGTGCTGGTCGTGCGCGTGCACCCGGAATATCTGAAAGCGCAAAAGCTGCCGCACAAGACCGATCCCGAAAAGCTCTGGCAGGAGCGCTTTGAGTCGATTCGCGAATACGAACTGCATCTCGTGCGTAATGGCGTCGTCATATTAAAATTCTGGCTCAACGTATCCGAAGACGAACAGCGCCGCCGCTTCCTGTCGCGCCTCGACGAGCCGCACAAGAGCTGGAAATTCAATCCGCGCGATGTGTACGAACGCCGGTTCCGCAATGCGTACCTGGAAGCCTATGAAGAGGCGCTGAACGCGACCTCGAAACCGTGGGCGCCGTGGTACGCGATCCCGGCCGACGACAAGGATTACATGCGCGAAACCGTCGCCGAAATCATCGTCGATAACCTGAAGCGACTGGCGCTTGCCTACCCAACGCCGAGCGCCGAGGATCGCGCTAAATTCGCCGAACAACGCAAGGTGCTCGAAGCGGAGTAGCCTGACGTAGTTCTCGTTGAGTGCGTATCGCATTTCGATCGATTTCGCAAAGCCACTATGCGCGGAACTTCGCAACGGCATAGCGCCTCTGACCTGAGGGAATGCGCCCCACAGTAACGAAAGGAAGCGACCATGAAATCAGAACAGAGAAACCGCACGCTTTTCGCCGTAACGATCGCCGCAGGCGCCGCAGCCGGCTATTTCCTATACCATGCCTGGCGCCGTAATCAGCAATACGATATCCCGCGGGAGATCGAGCCGCTTCCGCTGGACCGTGCCTATGATCGTCAGAAGAACATCGACTACCTCGCCAAAAATTATCCGGTCCGGCGCTATGAACCGCCACAGCAACCGATGCCGCAACCGAATTCTTCCCAGGATTTCATCAGCAAGGAGCAAGATCCGCTGCACGGATTTCACGGCGGTTAAGGTTTAAGCGGTCGTAATTTTAGATCCAACCTTGCACGCTTACGAAGAGGCGCTTACGACAGGGGCATTTATTGCTTTCTCATGAGAGCATAAGGCAGCTAAGGAAAATCAATGAGTGGCAAGTAAAAACGAGACGGCCACGTCGAATGGAATACCTTGCAAGGCAAGACCCGCGGGCGAGATCAGGAAAAAGCTGACCAAACCGACCGACAGCAAAGGGCGTCACGTCGCAGCGTCGGCTAAACATCCGCGGTATCTGGCCGAAAGCGACAAAAGCGGCGCGCAGGCGGCGCACCGGGCGCCGAGCCTGCACGAAATCGAACGATAAACGGGAGCACTGAATATGGCGGGTTACGTAGCGAACATAGAGCAGGAGACGCTCGAAAACGAAAACTTCCGCAGGGTGCTGTTTACCGCGCCGAACAGCCAGCTGGTCGTAATGAGCTTGCGGCCGGGCGAGGAAATCGGCGCCGAGACGCATCATCTGGATCAATTCATTCGCTTCGAACAGGGCAAGGGCGAGGTCGTCCTCGATGGCAAGCGGCATCCGGTACAGGACGACTACGCGGTCGTGATTCCGGCCGGCACGCGCCATAACGTAATCAATACCTCGCAGGATAAAGCGCTGAAGCTCTACACGCTCTACTCCCCGGCTGAGCATCCGCCGGGCACGGTCCACAAAACCAAGGCTGAAGCGGATGAAGCGGAGCGCAAGACGCACGGACGGCAGTAAACATTTTTGTTTCGGCCTCGCGATCACGCCGCTTCAAACGCCGGTATCCGTTCGTTTCGAACCCCTCAGCCTGGTCAACACAGATTCCAGGGAAGCGCAGCGAAAGCCTGGCTTGCTACATCGATTTACCCCTTCTCTAAACGCTGTTCTTCAGCTCGCGTTCCTGCTCCTGTACCCCTGTTTTTCTGCTCAGCGCTTTTTGCGCGACCCCATTCCTTCCTCGGTACTTCGCAAGCCTGCATTTCCTGGCCCAAGACCCGTAAGACTTACATCAGTTTGTAAATTTTTCAGAGCCGCTGAGACGTTCCTTCGCGAGGTTTTGCAACAGCGCGTGCAAATACGCAGAGCGCCTGCCCGGCACAGATCGTGTATACGAAACAGAAGCCACAAACATAAACTCAAAGGAGAGTTCTCATGGCAACAACGAAAGCAGGTGAAAAAAGTCTTGGCGCGATCGAACTGCTGATTCAGGATCACAAGAAAGTGCAAAAAATGTTCAAGGATTTCGAGAAGCTCGGCGAAGGCGATGAAGAAGAAAAGCTGGCGCTCGTGACCCAGTGCTGTACGGAACTGAAAATTCATTCACAAATCGAGGAAGAAATCTTCTATCCGGCCGCGCGCGAGGCGATCAACGCCGACGATATACTCGACGAGGCGGAAGTCGAGCACGCGAGCGTCGCGGACCTGATCGACCAGATCCAGGCGATGGAACCCAGCGACGATCTGTATGACGCAAAATTTACCGTCATCGGCGAATTCACGAATCACCACATCAAGGAAGAGCAGGACGAGATGTTCCCGAAGGTCAAAAAAGCCAAGATCGACCTTGCGGCGCTTGGTCAAGAGCTGATGCAGCGCAAGCTCGAACTGCAGGAAGAAATGGGTGTGCTCGAGGAGGATAGAGACGACGAAGCCGCGCGGCGCAAATCTGCATCGCGCAGCAAATCGCAACCGGCCGCGTACGCGAAATCGAAAGAATAAGCAGCCGCAGCAGTAGAATGTGAAAAACGGGCGCCGCGAATGCAGGCGCCCGTTTTGTTCAAGCGCCGAACCTGTTCTTGAATGCAAGCGTTCGACGATTGGCTGGTCGTCTACCCGTCGTCATGCCGCACACCAGCTTTACCCCACTCGTACCACCGATTGCAGAAAGCCATGCTTCGGACTTGCCGCTTCATTACACTCCTGTTTGCTGCTCGAATTGCCGCCTACACCAGATCCAGATGCTGATGCAAAGCGCCGTGCGCCGCTCCGTGAATACGTGATCAGCTCGCGCGACGTTCGATGCCGGTATACGGAGAAGCGCCGGCTCTGCGCCGCTCCGAGCCGACGAATCTAGCAGCGGCCAGCACCGCGTTCGCCTTCGTGTGGTGCGCCTTGGGCGGCTTTAGCGATTCCGCATTGTCTGCCGATGCGTCTGCCGATGCCGGCTGGCGTACCGATTCGCCATCGACCCGGTTGTCGGACGAGCCGCTTGATGACCGCTGCACATTGGTTGTCTCGGGTTCGTCCGCCAGCGCTCTGCCGGCCCGCTCGTGTTCGAGGCTTGCGTTCGCGGCTGCATCGTCCCCGCGGTTACCGCCTTGCACATCGAGCGCCGCCAATCGCGCCGCCGTCAATCGCTCATCGTTTTCGAGATAGCCCAGGCCCGGCGTTCCGGTCGGGTCAAAGTTGATTTCATTGGCTGCCATAATGCCGACCGATGCGCTGACCGGTGCGCCTGTTTCTTCGCGATCACCCACCGGCATCGCCCGTTCATTGACGTCGACAACATGATGGCGCCGCATGATCTCGACGGAGCGCTCGGCCATGTTGGCATCTTCCGCATAAACCGTGACCAGCACACCGCCGCGGCGCAAGCCGTCGGTGTAATGCTGCGTTTCTTCCTCGGGCACACCGATGCTGGTCAGCGCGCTGATCGCGCCGCCGGCCACCGCGCCGATACTGCCGCCTGACAGCGCTGTCGCGATCGGGCCCGCGGCGATCACAGGTCCGACGCCCGGAATCGCCAACCCGGCAAGTTCTGCCAGCAACCCAGTGAGGCCGCCGAACACCGCACCGATCCCAGCACCTTTCAACCCTCTTGCGCCGACGACGCTACCGTCCGGTGCAGCCTCGACCGGCAACCCGCTTTCGGCGCCGCTCGCCATCACGCCGATCTTGCTTCGATCAATACCATCTGCGATCAATTCTTGCACGACCTGTTGTGCTTCAGCCGCATTTTCCATGAGACCGGCTACTGTTTTTGCCATCAGTACTCTCCTGTTAGTTAGGAATGACGGACTTTGCATGCTGCGACCATAAGCGTGTAGACGACGTCTCCTGAAACAAATTCCTGAATGGATGTCCGTGACGAACCGCAGTTCGCGCGGGCCCATCATGCTCCCTTAAAGCTGCATAAAGCGCTTGCGATCGCATAATTCTCCAAAACAGCACGAGACATGCCAAATCCGATTGCGCTGGCGCCGCAAGCGTGATTCCTCGGGACGAGTTGCAGCGGGTAATAGTTACAACGCGAATGAACTGTCCGGCGGCGTCGAATCTGTCTCGCATCGGCGACGATCGACCAGCCAGTGCTTTCGCAGAAACACCGGCCTGACTGAACCCAAGCGTCGCACCTACCGGAAATTATGACCGCCCCGCCACTGCTTGTCGCCCCTCCGCGAAGAAAAGGGGAAAGAGAGGGTCGGCGGCCCACAACCCTCTTTCTCCCCTTGTATGTCACGATTCAGTTGTTTTCCGGCGCCGCAGCTCGATTTCCCCTTGGGTTGTCAAGCCCGTAAAGGAGCAAGGAGCGCGGTTGCCGATCGGTCGTTTAACCCGTACGGTTGCCTGGGCTTTTGAAGCCCGCATCCTTTGCAAGGTTGGGAGAGCGCCATGCAGGAAGCGTCGTTGTTTATTGGAATCGATATCGCCAAAGAGACACTCGATGTCGCGAGCAGTCCCGCCGGCCTGTCACGCCGGCTTCTGCACAGCGAGGAGGCAATCACGGAATTGATCGGCGAATTGACGAGGTGCCCTGTCTCGCTGGTGGTCATGGAAGCAACCGGCGGCCTGGAAACCCGGCTGGCCAGCCGCATGGCAGCGGCCGGATTGCCGGTTGCCGTGGTCAATCCACGGCAAGTGCGTGACTTTGGCAAAGCCACCGGCAAGCTCGCCAAGACCGACCAGCTCGATGCTGCTCTCATCGCCCAGTTTGCCGCCGCCATTCGTCCGCAAGTGCGGTCGCTGCCGGATGACGAAGCCAGAAGCCTCGCGGCACTCGTCAAGCGCAGAGCCGAGCTCGTGCAGATGCGCATGCAGGAAAAGCTGCGGCTCACCCATGCCAGCGGCGCGCCGAGAGCGGGTATCAAGGAGCACATCCTGTGGCTGACCGAGCGTATCGGCCAGCTCGATGTCGCTATCACCGCCAGCGTGCGCGCCTCGTCGATCTGGCGCACCCGGGACGACCTGCTGAAAGCCATTCCGGGCATCGGTCAGGTCACCCGCACCCTGCTCATTGCCCGTTTGCCGGAACTGGGGGCATTG
>JACMKV010000336.1 GCA_014379915.1 Burkholderiales bacterium | reverse complement strand
GCGCTATTCCGCCACGGCATGCGCTGTTTTTTCGAGGAAGGCCGCGCGCTGGCTCGCATCGTCCATCCAAACGTCGTTCGCGTGCTTAATTTTTTTCGCGCCAACGAGACCGTATATCTGGTCATGCAGTACGAGCGCGGCAGGACTTTGCAAGAGCAAATCCAGACGTATCGGCATGCGATCAGTGAGAACTTTATTCGGCATATTTTCGGTCACCTGCTGAACGGATTGCGCGAGGTTCACACGCACCGGCTATTACACCTCGATATCAAACCTGCGAACATCTACATCCGCCTCGATAAATCGCCGCTGTTGCTGGATTTCGGCGCGGTGCGCCAGACGCTGATCGTCGATGACCGGCGTTTGAAGCCCATGTATACGCCGGGCTTCGCGCCGCCCGAACAATATCGCAATCACGATCTGCTCGGGCCATGGAGCGACATCTACAGCGTCGGCGCCAGCATGTTTTCCTGCCTCGCCGGCCGTGCGCCGCAGGCGGCAGACGGCCGCGTGAAGAACGACAAGCTTGAATCGGCGAAAAAGCTGTGGGGTGGTCGATTTTCCGATGGGCTGCTCGAGATCATCGACTGGTGTCTACAACTCGAGCACACCGACCGTCCACAAAGCGTGTTCTCGCTGCAGAAGGCGCTGTTGAGCCGCAAACTTACACCGATCAAACGGACCTTCCTCGGCAACATGCGTTTCGCGATTGAAAAAATCGGCGGCCGCAGGTCATGAAATTCACGATCTTCCAGAACAGCCGTATCGGCGGCCGCAAAACCAATCAGGACCGCATGGCCTACTCATACAGTCATGATGCGCTGCTGATGGTCGTCGCCGACGGTCTGGGCGGTTACCTGCACGGCGAGATCGCGGCGCAGATTGCCGTCAAGCACCTGACTGATTCGTTCCAGCAACAGGCAACACCGCGGCTCAAAGACTGCTCGGCTTTCCTGTACGAAAGCCTGAGCGACTCGCATTACGCGATTCACGATTTTGCGCTCAAGCACGGTTTGCTCGAAACGCCGCGCACGACCTGTGTCGCGTGTATTGTTCAGGACGGCGCGGCCTACTGGGGGCACGCCGGCGATTCACGGCTTTATTGTTTCCGCGATGCCGCACTGCTGACCAAAACACGTGACCATTCACGCGTCCAGCAATTGCTCGACACCCGGGCGATTACCGCCGAAGACGCGAGCGTGCACCCTGATCGCAATAAAATCTACAATTGCCTGGGAGGGATGTATCCGCCGGAAATCGAGCTTTCCAAGAGAACAGGGCTGCGGCGCGGCGATACTCTGTTGTTATGCAGCGACGGCCTGTGGGGCCCGCTATCCGACGATGAAATAGCGCTGACGATTTCGCTGTCGCCGCTGATCGACGCCTCCCATCAACTAATGGAACAGGCTGAGTTTCGCGGGGGCGCCAGTGGCGACAACCTGACCCTGGTCGGCATGCATTGGGGCGATCAGAAGTCGCCGGGCGATCCGGATACCGTATCGACCGCGGGCATGCCGCTCGACAGTGTAAAGACGCAGTTCGGCGATACCGGCCCCGGCGGCCTGGGCGGCGCGCCCGACATCAGCGACGAAGAGATCGAGCGCGCGATCGCCGAAATTCATTCAGCGATAAAAAAATATTCCGGCTAGCGCGAAAAACTGAATGAGACCGAGCGGTCGCCACCCCGATCAGCTGCGTGAAGTAAAGATCACGCGCCATTACACGCGTCATGCCGAGGGATCGGTGCTGATCGAATTTGGCGATACGAGGGTGATTTGCACAGCCAGCGTGCTTGACAGGGTTCCTCCGTTTTTGAAGGGCAAAGGCCAGGGCTGGTTGACATCAGAGTATGGCATGCTGCCGCGCGCCACCGGCAGCCGCATGGAGCGCGAAGCAGCCACGGGCAAGCAAAGCGGCCGCACCCAGGAAATCCAGCGTCTGATCGGCCGCAGCCTGCGTTCGATTATCGATTTGAAGCGGCTCGGCGAACGCACGATCCAGATCGATTGCGACGTCATCCAGGCCGATGGCGGAACGCGCACCGCGGCGATCACGGGCGCTTTTGTCGCGCTTTACGACGCGGTCGGTTTTCTACTGAACAAGCCGTTGCTGTCGGCTTCGCCGATTACGGATCATGTTGCAGCGGTCTCGGTAGGTATGTATCGAAACCAACCGGTGCTCGATCTGGATTATCTGGAAGATTCCGGGTGCGATACCGACATGAACGTCGTGATGACGGGAAGCGGCGGCTTCGTCGAAGTACAGGGAACGGCAGAACGAGAACCGTTCGATCGCGCCGCGTTCGATAGCATGCTCGGACTGGCCGAAACGGGCATCAAGCGCTTGATCGATCTGCAGAAAACGGCGCTGGACTGGAACACGGGCTGAATCGCTAGCCCCGTTTAAGCTAAGTTCTTCAGAGCGTTAGGGGAAATAAAATGGCGGCTGATGGCCGCCTTTTTATGCTCGATATCCCGCGATCAACGTGTCTTGCGCAATTTGCGAATCGCGGCAAGTTGTGCGATCGCTTGGGCAAGCTCGGCTTGGGCGCGCGCAAAATCGAGCTTCGACGACTGGTCTTTCATCGCCGCTTCGGCTTTCTGCTTGGCTTCGAGCGCCTTGGCTTCATCCAGGTCTGCGCCGCGAACTGCCGTATCAGCCAGTATCGTAATCACATCGGGCTGCACTTCAAGCAAGCCGCCTGAAACATAAACCAGTTCTTCCTCGGTCTCGCCCGGCTTCTTCAATCGGACAGCGCCGGGACGGATTCGCGTCATCATCGGCGCATGGCGAGGATAGATACCGACTTCGCCCATTTCCGCTGGCGCGACGAGAAACTCGGCGGTGCCGGAGTAGATCGACTCCTCGGCGCTGACGATATCCACATGCATGGTAGCAGCCATTCGACTCGCTCCTGTTAGGGCCTGTTTACACTAATTCCATACGCGCGGCGGGGGAGAGACGGGTGCAGGGCAAGGCGCGGGCGACGCCGTTTGGTCGCTCCAAACAAGAAGCCTGCAACGCCGCCATGCGCCCGTCTCTCCCCGTTCCTTCGGGTTATCCCCCAGAAAGTCCGCAGGCGGCGTTGCGGCTCGTCGCGAGGCAGAGTGAGCATCGCTTCCTCGCCGCGCCTTGCCTGCGAACTTTCTGGGGGTAACGCACGCATGGAATTAGTGTAAACAGGCCCTAGTGCAGGCTTTTGGCTTTTTCTACCGCTTCTTCAATCGTGCCAACCATGTAGAAAGCTTGTTCCGGTAAGCTGTCGTAATCGCCGTTCACAATGCCTTTGAACCCGGCCAGCGTGTCCTTAAGCGAAACGTATTTACCCGGACTGCCGGTAAATACTTCGGCGACGAAGAACGGCTGCGACAGGAAGCGCTGGATTTTGCGCGCGCGGGCGACGGCGAGCTTATCTTCGGGGGAGAGTTCGTCCATCCCCAGAATTGCGATGATGTCGCGCAATTCCTTGTAGCGCTGCAAGGTGCTTTGCACCGACCGTGCAACGTTGTAATGCTCCTCGCCGACGACCAGCGGATCGAGCTGGCGCGAGGTCGAATCGAGCGGATCGACCGCCGGATAAATGCCGAGTTCTGCGACTTGGCGCGACAGCACGACGGTTGCATCCAGGTGAGCAAACGTCGTTGCGGGCGAGGGATCGGTCAGATCGTCGGCTGGAACATAAACGGCCTGAATCGAGGTGATCGAGCCTTTCTTGGTCGACGTGATGCGCTCCTGCAGACGACCCATTTCCTCGGCCAGCGTCGGTTGATAGCCGACCGCGGACGGCATACGCCCGAGCAGTGCGGAGACTTCGGTTCCAGCCAGCGTGTAGCGATAAATGTTGTCGATAAACAGCAACACGTCGCGGCCCTCATCGCGGAAATATTCGGCCATGGTCAAGCCGGTCAAACCCACGCGCAGACGGTTGCCGGGAGGCTCGTTCATCTGACCGAAAACCAACGCGACTTTGTCGAGAACGTTGGAATCCTTCATCTCGTGATAAAAGTCGTTGCCTTCGCGCGTGCGCTCACCGACGCCGGCGAACACCGAGGAGCCCGAATGCTCGATCGCGATGTTGCGGATAAGCTCCAGCATGGCCACGGTTTTGCCGACACCGGCGCCGCCGAACAGGCCGATCTTGCCGCCTTTGGCAAACGGGCAAATCATATCGATGACCTTGATGCCGGTTTCGAGCAAGTCCTGGCTTGCGGCGAGCTCGTCGAATTCAGGCGCTTTGCGGTGGATCGACATCTTTTTTTCAGCCTTAACCGGGCCGGCTTCATCGATCGGATCACCCAAAACGTTCATGATGCGCCCCAAAGTCCCCGGACCGACCGGCACCAGGATCGGCGCGCCGGTTCCGGTCACCTCCATGCCGCGCCGCAAGCCGTCAGTCGTGCCCATCGCGATGGTTCGCACGACGCCATCGCCAAGCTGCTGCTGGACTTCGAGGATCAGGTTGCGATCCGGCATGTGGAGGGCGTCGTAGACTTTAGGCATGCCTTCGCGCGGAAAATCGACGTCGACTACCGCGCCGATCACTTGGACTATTTTTCCTTGACTCATGTCGTTTCCTGGTTTTCAGTTAACTTCGTTGCCGCCGTCATTTAAGTCGACGCGAAGCAGTGCACGATCTACCGAAGTCGCTTTGTACGTGATGACACTAGACCGCTGCCGCGCCGGCAACGATCTCGGCAAGTTCTTTGGTGATCGCAGCCTGACGGGTTTTGTTGTAGATGAGCTTCAATTCATCGATGACATTACCTGCGTTGTCCGAAGCCGCCTTCATTGCAACCATACGCGCACTTTGCTCCGACGCCATGTTCTCGGCGACCGCCTGATAAATCAGCGCCTCGACATAGCGCAATAACACGCCGTCGATCACGGCACGCGCATCCGGCTCGTAAATGTAATCCCAGCCGCTGCGGGTTTCACCCGCGCCCTTCTGATTATCGGCAAGACGCTCGCCGGACAGGGGCAGCAGCTGCTCCATGTTCGGTTCCTGCTTCATGGTGTTGATGAAGCCGGTGTAGAAAATGTAAAGCGCATCGATTTCGCCGGCCGAATACTTGTCGAGCATCAGCTTGACCGTGCCGATTAGCTTGTCGAGTTCGGGCCTGTCGCCAAGATGGGTTATCTGCGACACGACTTTCGCGCGCAAGCGTTGCATGAAACCCAAACCCTTGTTGCCGATTGCGCAGACCTCGAAGTCTATCTGTTGCGCCTGCCACTCCTTCATTTTGCTCAAAGCCAAGCGCAGCACGTTGGTATTGAGGCCGCCGCACAGACCTTTATCGGAAGTCACAACGATAATGCCGACGCGCTTGATTTCTGCTCGCTTGACCAGAAACGGATGCCGATATTCGGGATTGGCGAAACTCATGTGGGCGGCAACATTGCGGATCTTGTCGCCGTATGGCCGCGCCGCACGCATGCGTTCCTGCGCTTTACGCATTTTGCTCGCGGCAACCATTTCCATTGCGCGCGTGATTTTTTGCGTGTTCTGGACGCTGCGAATCTTGGTGCGTATTTCTTTGCCGCTAGCCATCTTTAATAGACCGCGTTGGCTTTGAACTGCGTAATTGCTTCGGCTAGCTCTTTCTCCGAATCCGCGCTCAGCTCTTTATCGGTTTCGATTTTGCTCACTAAAGGTGAGTGCTTGCTCTTCACATAGGCTTGCAACGCGGCCTCGAATGCCAACGCCTTCGCAACTTCGACATCGTCAAGGTAGCCTTTGTTGACGGCGAACAGCGTCACCGCCATTTCAGAAACTTTCATCGTCGAAAACTGCGACTGCTTCATCAACTCGGTCACCATGCGGCCGCGCTCCAACTGCTTGCGCGTGGTCTCGTCGAGATCGGACGCGAACTGGGCAAATGCCGCCAATTCGCGGAACTGCGCAAGTGCCAGGCGAATACCGCCGCCGAGTTTTTTAATGACTTTGGTTTGCGCCGCACCGCCGACGCGCGAGACCGACAAGCCGGCGTTGATGGCCGGGCGGATGCCGGCGTTGAACAGATCGGTTTCGAGAAAAATCTGGCCATCCGTAATCGAAATCACGTTGGTCGGCACGAAGGCTGAGACGTCGCCAGCCTGAGTTTCGATGATAGGCAAAGCCGTCAGTGAACCGGTTTTGCCTTTGACCTTGCCATCGGTAAGCTTTTC
>JACMKV010000335.1 GCA_014379915.1 Burkholderiales bacterium | reverse complement strand
CTACGCGATGCTGAATACGCCGCTCGATGCGATCCCCGATTTGTCCGATGTGCAGGTCATTATCCGCACACCCTACCCCGGACAGGCGCCGCAGGTCGTCGAAGATCAAGTCACTTACCCGCTGACGACAACGATGATGTCGGTGCCGGGCGCGAAGAACGTTCGCGGCTATTCGTTCTTCGGCGATTCGTTCGTTTACGTGCTGTTCGAAGACGGTACCGATCTGTACTGGGCGCGCTCGCGCGTGCTCGAGTATCTGAACCAGGTCAGCGGCCGGCTGCCGCCGAATGCGAAGCCGGCGATCGGTCCGGATGCGACCGGGGTCGGCTGGGTATACGAATACGCGCTCGTCGATCGCACCGGCAAACACGATATTTCGCAGTTGCGCGCGCTGCAGGATTGGTTCCTGAAATACGAATTGAAAAGCGTGCCGAATGTCGCCGAAGTCGCGACCGTCGGCGGGCTGGTCAAGCAATATCAGATCGTGCTCGATCCCGAACGCATGCGCGCGCTGCGCATCCCGCAGTCGACAATCATCGAAGCCGTGCAAAGTGCGAATGCCGAAACCGGCGGCTCGGTGCTCGAACTCGGCGAAGCCGAATACATGGTGCGCGCACGCGGCTACCTGAAAACACTCGACGACTTCCGCTCGATACCGGTCGGCCTGGGGCCCGGCGGAACGCCTGTATTCCTGAAGGATGTCGCGCGCGTGCAGATCGGCCCGGAAATCCGCCGCGGCATCGCCGAACTCGATGGTGAAGGCGAAGTCGCCGGCGGCGTGATCGTCATGCGCTCGGGCAAAAATGCATTGGAAACGATAGCCGCGGTCAAGGCGAAACTTGCGTCATTGAAACAAGGTTTGCCCGAAGGCGTCGAGATCGTGCCGACTTACGATCGCTCCGGCCTGATCAAGCGAGCGGTGAATAATCTGGGCCGCAAATTGATCGAGGAATTCGTCGTCGTGGCGCTGGTTTGCCTGTTATTCCTGTTCCACATCCGCTCGGCGCTGGTCGCCATCGTCAGCCTGCCGCTGGGAATATTGACGGCCTTCATCGTCATGTATTTTCAGGGTGTCAATGCCAACATCATGTCGCTTGGCGGCATCGCGATCGCGATCGGCGCGATGGTCGATGCCGCGATCGTGATGATCGAAAATGCGCACAAGCATCTGGAGGAGTGGCGAAATGGAAAGCTTAAATCCCCCCTCCCCCCCTTTTTCAAAGGGGGGAGTAAAGCGCAAGACCAAGTAGACGGGACGCAACACCCCTTTGAAAAAGGGGGGCAAAGGGGAGATTTGCGGTGGTTGGAGAAGCGCGACATATCAACGTCTGAACGCCTGCAAATCATCACCGCCGCCGCGGTCGAAGTCGGCCCGGCGCTGTTTATCAGCCTGCTGATCATCACCCTGAGCTTTATCCCGATTTTCAGCCTCGAAGCGCAGGAAGGGCGGCTGTTTGCGCCGCTCGCCTATACCAAGACGTATGCGATGGCCGCTGCCGCGGGCTTGTCGGTCACGCTGATTCCGGTGTTGATGTTTTATTTCATCCGGGGCCGCATTCCTGAAGAAACGAAGAATCCGTTGAACCGCTTTTTGATCGCCGGCTATCAACCGTTGATCAGCGCAGTGTTGCGCTTCCCGAAAATCACGCTGTTCATCGCCGGACTCATCCTGCTCGCGACTTTGTATCCGGCGAGCCGGCTCGGCAGCGAATTCATGCCGCCCTTGAACGAAGGCGATCTGCTCTATATGCCCACGGCATTGCCCGGTTTGTCGGCCGGCAAAGCCGCGGAAATCCTGCAGCAGACCGACAAGATCATCGCCAGCTTCCCCGAAGTCAAACGGGTGTTCGGCAAGATCGGACGCGCCGAAACCGCGACCGATCCGGCGCCGCTGGAGATGGTCGAGACGACGATCCAGTTCAAGCCGCAAAACGAATGGCGGCCGGGGATGACGCAGGAAAAACTGATCGAAGAAATGGACGCAGCGCTGAAGATACCGGGCCTCGCGAACATCTGGGTGCAGCCGATCCGAAACCGCATCGACATGCTGGCGACCGGCATCAAGTCGCCGGTCGGCATCAAAATTGCCGGCGCCGATTTGAAGGTCATCGAACGGCTCGGCCAGGAAATCGAGCGGCTGATGAAAACGATCCCCGGCACCGCTTCGGCATTTGCCGAGCGCGTGACCGGCGGGCGCTATATCGAGGTGCGCATCGACCGCGTTGCCGCTGCACGTCATGGACTCAACATCGACGACGTGCAAAACATCGTGTCGTACGCGATCGGCGGCGGAAATATCACGCAGACCGTCGAAGGCCTGCAGCGCTATCCGGTCAACGTGCGCTACCCGCGCGAACTGCGCGACTCGGTGCAGGATCTGCGCGAGCTTCCCATCATCACCGCCGAAGGGCATACGCTGTCGTTAGCGACGGTCGCCGACATTGCCGTGGTCGACGGACCGCCAATGCTGAGGAGCGAAAACGCGCGCCTCAACGGCTGGATCTATGTCGACATCCGCGGCCGCGATCTCGGCTCCTACGTCGCCGAAGCGCAGCAGCTCGTCAGTTCCAAAGTGAAATTGCCGCCCGGCTATTCGATCGCGTGGTCGGGACAATTCGAATATCTGGAACGCGCGCAAAAGCGCCTTGCGATCGTCGTGCCGTTCACGCTAGCGATTATCCTGGTGCTGCTGTATCTGGCATTTCGCCGCGTCGGCTCGGCTCTCTTGATCATGGCGACGCTGCCGTTCGCGCTGATCGGCGGCTTCTGGCTGATTTACCTGCTCGGCCACGAGTTGTCGATCGCCTCGGTGGTCGGCTTCATCGCGCTCGCCGGCGTCGCCGCCGAGTTCGGCGTCGTGATGTTGATCTATCTCGACCACGCGATTGCGCGCTTCGCCGCGGAAGGCAGGCTGAAAGACGGCGACGACGTGAAGCAGGCGATCATCGAAGGCGCGGTGTTGCGCGTGCGGCCGAAAGCGATGACGGTTGCCGTAATCATCGGCGGGCTCTTACCCATCCTGTTCGGCAGCGGCACGGGATCGGAAGTCATGCAGCGCATCGCAGCACCCATGGTCGGCGGCATGATCACGGCCCCGTTGCTGTCGATGTTCGTGATTCCGGCGGCGTATCTGCTGATGCAACGTCGCGCCCTTCGCCGCAATCAGCGTGCCGAAGAACCCGGCCTCTCGCCAGCGGTCACTTAATCATTCCCTCCCCCCTTGACGGGTGT
>JACMKV010000334.1 GCA_014379915.1 Burkholderiales bacterium | reverse complement strand
GAGAAAGGCCTGGGTCTCTTCGTGGCTGTACCCATCAAACCCTAACTCAACGTGCGTGACCGGCAGCGGGATCGGACCGAAGTTGCGCCGCCCTTCCGGCGACAGGTTTATTTTTAGCCTACGCGTGTCCTGTAGGGCCGAAACTTCGCTGCCATCAACGACATAAGGCAACGCTCCCATCACAGCCGGCAAGGTGCGGAAAAATTCGGCATGACTGATGGTCATTTCGTAAACTATCCGCGAGGTATTGTCAGCCACGACCGCACGTCCGAGGAGCGGGTGCGCAGTTGATCCGGCGGAGCGGGCGCCGCGCCCAACGCCAATCCTCACCGCACCCGGACATAATTCTCTGAATTCTCTCCAGGGCAGCGCTCACCGAGGGATGTCTGCTAGCGCGACCAAGTTGCGCAGACAGCTTCGCTTGCGATGCGCCAGAACAACTCGTTCGAAAGTTGACATACCGCCAGGCAGCAAGCTCAACCCGTGGTGCAGCTTTCGACGTACGTTTTCAACTCACCCGGGTGTCTTGTTCTCTGGTTGGGTTTGCGCTTCCTGAGGAGGCGCATCCCCGCCGCTGTTCGCTTCCGCTTTGCGTTTCTGCTTCTCTTCCTTCTTCTGCAGTTTAGCCAGCTCTTTCTGACGTTTCGCGAACGCGTAGTTGGGTTTAGCCATTTGCATCCTTTTCGAGATTTCAGGGTACTACCATTAACCGTTGCAGCATTTTGCCACGAATCTGTTTCATTGAAGGTCACTTCGTGACACAAACACAAGCTCGGACGAGTAGTGTCCAGCATTGGCCCCGGATGTTCTTCAGTTTCGGCGTCAAACCAAGACCGGCGGCTGTTCGCGCACCCACTCGATAAGCGGCTGCCATTGCTCGGCGTCGCGCTCGTTCAGATAGGGCGGCAAGTCGAACAAGCAACGGCCGGTGAACGCGGCATTCGCATAAATCTGGGTATCGCGAAGATGGGTCAGCACCGGCAGATCGAATTGTTCGAGAAATGCGACCAGGGTCGCCGCGGCCCGAGTGCGCGGATCGGCGCGCATGCCGACAACAGCGGCAAACGCCTTATGCTTGCGTATGACTTTCTCTTCCCGCAACACTTCGAAAAAATCCCGCGTGGCCACCATGTCGAATACCGAAGGCTGCACCGGCACGATGACTTTATCGGCGAGCCGCAGCGTTTGCGTCAAACGTTTGCCGTGTATTCCAGCCGCCGAATCGAGGATCAGCCATTCGCGCTGGTTGCGCAGTCTGGACGCGCCTTCCTCGCTTGCAACTAGCTGTCGGATCGCCGGCAACGCCAAAGGTCTGATCTCGAGCCAGTTCAGAGCCGAGCGCTGGCGGTCGAGATCCCACAGCGTTACCGACTCGTTGCAGGACGCGAAGTAGCCGGCGAGATTGGTGGCCAGTGTTGTTTTGCCGGAGCCGCCTTTCGGATTGATCACCAAAACCGCGGGCATATTTCGTCGATTCGTCCGATGCGATACAAGAGACGGGTGTTGGCAGCGCCCGGGACGGGCGCTAGATTGCCGCAGCCGCTTAGCAGGCTGTTAACCGCCTGCAATCGGCGGCCAGATAGCGAGCGCGTCGCCCTCGTTCAAATTCTGGGTAGTGCGGTCGTGCGGATAAATATACAGCCCGTTGACGAGAACGAGATGCACGAGCTTCGGCGGTAGATTATATCGTTCGATTACCGAACTGACCGTCGCATTTGCCGCGACCTCGATCTCTACCTCATTTTTTTTGGCGGGCTGCGGCAGGTAATCGGTCAGCGTGGCGAACAGCTTCAACTTGATTTTCATGGATGAAACGTATCACGAGCCGGCAATGCCTAGGCTGCGTGTTAAGCGCTGCCTTGTGAACGTGCGATGTAGGCGTCGACAAAGCGCGTCGGATCCTGCATCAGCAGCTCTTTCCATTCGCAGAGATGGAGCCGGCTTTGAATCAGCCCGCGGATGACGCCGACATGTTCGGTCCAGCCGAGGGAGGTCGCGCCGATCACCACGTCAGCCTTGAATTCAAGCCGCAGGTAACGGAAATTTTCCGCATCGGTCAGTTCGGCGTGATCGCCGCCTTCGACACCCATCCATTGCCCGAACGAAGACGAGATCAGGCCCATCGTATCAAGCACGTTGATCGCCATCGTGCCTTGCGAGCGCGTGGTTTGGCCGGCCATGTTGCGCGCGGCGATCAGCGCCTGGTCGGCGGCGTTCGGCTGGATCGCGTTGACGATACGGTCACCGGTATTGAATTCGGTGGCCTGCGCGACATCGCCGGCCGCATAGACGCCCGGAATATTCGTTTGCATGTCGGCATCGACCAGCACCCCGGCTTCGGTCTTGATGCCAGTGTCCTTGAGAAATGCGATATTCGCCCGCACGCCGGTTGCGCTGATAACGAGATCCGCTTCGAGCACTTTGCCGTTATCGAGCTTCACTCGCATCGGGCCGGCGACTTCCTCATTTTC
>JACMKV010000333.1 GCA_014379915.1 Burkholderiales bacterium | reverse complement strand
GATTTGCGCTTGTTCTTCGAGAACGATTTGAGGTTTTTGAAGCAGTTCGTTTGAGTGAACGGCGACAGTGGGCACGGTAGCAACTGAAGCCGCCAAAATTGGTTCTCACCTCCGCTGGAATGACATGGTTTCAGAGGTAGCAGATGCAGGTCGGGGTGCGAAGCTCCCCGGCAGATCGGGACGCAATCGATTAATCAGGTAGCCTCCGCAACCTGACCTACGTTTGGCTATTCGCCGCCTTCCATATGAAATTCTCCGAAAACTGGCTGCGCACTTTTGTCAATCCGGCGTTGAGCAGCGCTGCGCTCGCCGACGCCTTGACGATGGCCGGCCTCGAAGTCGAGTCGCGCGAACCGGTTGCGCCAGCCTTCGAGGGAGTCGTCGTCGGCCAGGTGCTCGAGGTCGAGAAGCATCCGCGTGCCGATCGCTTGCATGTATGCCGGGTGGATGTCGGATCCGCAGAGTCTATGCAGATCGTCTGCGGCGCAGCGAATGTCGCGCCCGGCATCAAGGCGCCGGTCGCACTGGTCGGAGCGCGCCTGCCGGAGTTCGCGATTTCGCGGACGAGCGTGCGCGGCGTCGAGTCGTCGGGCATGCTGTGTTCCGCGAAAGAACTTGGGCTTGCCGGCGATTCGAATGGTTTGCTGCTGCTGCCCGAGGATGCGCCGGTCGGCGCCGATTTCCGAAGCTATGACGAACTCGACGATCGCATTTTCACGCTGAAGCTGACGCCAAATCGTGCCGATTGCCTGAGTCTGACCGGCGTCGCGCGCGATGTTGCTGCAATCACTGCGACTAGTCTTTATCTCGCCCACGGCGCCGTGGTAGCGCCGCAGATCGCCGATGCCCTCCAAGTAGAAACTGAAGTCAACGCGTGCCCGCGCTACTGCGGCCGCGTCGTTCGCGGCATCGATATGCACGCGCCGACACCGGCGTGGATGTCGCGGCGGCTCGATCGTAGCGGCATTCGCGGCATCAACGCCGTGGTCGACGTTACAAACTATGTAATGCTCGAACTGGGTCAACCCCTGCACGCTTTCGATCTCGCGCACATCGATCGCGGCATTGCGGTTCGCTATGCGGGCGCGGGCGAAAAGCTTGCCCTCCTGAATGGCCAGACCCTATCCCTGGCGCCCGACATGCTGGTGATCGCCGATATGTCAAAGCCATTGGCGCTCGCCGGGATTATGGGCGGCGCCGATAGCGCCGTGTCGGATACGACCGTCGATGTTTTTCTCGAAAGCGCTTTTTTCGATCCACAGGTAATCGCCGGCAGAACGCGCCGTCTGGGGTTTTCCACCGAATCCGCACATCGCTTCGAGCGCGGCGTCGATTTCGCCGCCACCGGCGCTGCGCTTGAACGCGCGACGCAACTGCTGATCGACAATTGCGGCGGCCAGCCCGGACCCTTGTCAGGGGTGAGCGGCAAGCTGCCGCACCGCGATCCAATCAGGCTGCGCGCCGGGCGCGTCGAGCGCGTGCTGGGCGTTCCATTCCCGGCGCGCAAAATATCACCGCTGCTGCGCAGATTGCATCTGAGCTACGTCGAACACGACGGCGAGTTTCATGTGACGCCGCACAGCTACCGTTTCGATCTCGAGCGCGAAGAAGATCTGATCGAGGAGATCGCGCGCATCCACGGCTACGACCAGTTGCCGGCAAATAAGCCGAACAGCGAGCTTTCCATGCTGCCGGCGCCGGAAGCTGTGCGTAGCGTCGATGCGCTGAAGGCAATACTGGTTGCGCGCGAGTATCACGAGATCGTCAGCTACAGTTTTGTCGACCGGG